>DAIDJO010000084.1 GCA_027451345.1 Solirubrobacterales bacterium | reverse complement strand
GGCCCGCAGGTCGTCCACCATGACCGGGCGCGCCTGGCGGGGCGCCGTGCCGATGGTGCGCCGGATGCCGGCCGTCGTGGAACGCACGAGCTGGTCGTGGGTGGGGCTGGCATAGCCCGCCATCCGGTGCGCCTGGCTGATGGCCGAGAGCCGGCGCGTGATCGTGGCCGCCGTGCGGCCCTGCTCCGCCTGCGAGGCGATGTAGTCGGCCACGGTGGCGGGATCGGCCGGGAGCGGCATCCGTCCCGACTCCGCGCACCATGCCTCGAAGTCGGCCAGGTCGCTCCGGTACGCGCGCACGGTGCGGGGCGCCTTGCTCGCCGCCAGGTACTCCCGGGTCCGCTCGCTGACCGGCCCGGACGCGACCATCGCCCGCGTCCCCGTCGTGATCGTCTCGCCCATCGTGGTCCCTCGCTTACGTCCGATACGATAGTATTATCGGACATATCCAACCGATGTCAAGAGCCTGATCGGACTGGCCCGCGTATGCTTCTGGGTGACGGTCAGTATGCTCGGAGGTGTACCGATGGGTCGACTTGGAGCGTGGTGGGGTAGCCTGTCGCGTCGTGGCAAGATCGTCGCCGTCGTGGTAGCGGTCGTGGTACTCGCTGCCCTGGCCGCGGCAGGCGCGAAGCCCCAGAGCACGAGCGGGACGACCGCGACCATAGGAACATCCTCCCAGGTCCCAACGGCGTCGCCCGCACCTGCCGTGGCGGCCCCGACAGCGGGCGCGACCTCGATTGCGAGTGCTGACGCTCACGCCCTCACGGTTGCGAACGTGACGCAGTCCGTCATGGACAACAAGGGCCTTGAGCCGTTGGCGACGTTCGATGGTCTGAACGTGACCATTCCCGCAGCTGACGAGGTCGACGTCGAAGCGCATCCGACATCGGTGCTCGACGAACACACCTTCCTGTTGGAGACCGGCTCAGATGCGCTCGTGGCGGCGAAGGCGGTACTTGGCTGGTACCCGAGCGTTCTGATGGTTCGGATGACTCTGGACGCGGACTTCACGGACCAGTACGGCCACACAAGCACGTCACCTGGAGCGTGGATCGACATCACTGCCGGAACCGCCGCGAAGTTCGACTACCCTGGAATGGCCCACCTAGACGCCACCCAAGTCTTCTGTGACGCGGACGGCTACTACGTGAGCCCGGCGATCTGGAAGAACGTCGGAACGAGCGACCGTGGGTGCATGACAGCCCCGATGAAGTGACGGCGAAGCGACACGATCGACTAGACGGGATTCCGCATCGCGCGTGACGGGCTCTGGGCACGGCACCTGCGTCGGACGCGCGTTTCGATACCCATACTTGACAGACGTGCTCGCCCACCATACGTTTGGAGTACAACAGGTCCGAGTCAGGGCCTGCGGCGGAACCCCCCGAAAAGGGGCTGGACGCCGGCCCACACCCCCGCAGATCCGACGGCAGACCGGCAGCTGGGCCGCCACAGCGCAATGGCGGTGGTCTTGCGGAAGATGACCGATCCGCATTCGGCCGCCGCATTGGTGACGCCCAGCGCCATACCCCACAGTTTCCATTCCCGGCCCGAAGCACATGACCACGAGGCCCGCACAGCGCGGGCCTCTTCGATTCCCCTACCAAGGAGGTTGGAACCGGTGATCACAAGCCACCCCTACGAGCGCCCGCTCTCCCTGTCCGAAACGGCGGCACTGCTCCGCGTCGGAGAGAGCACCGTGCGGCGCTACGTGAAGACGGGCCTCCTTCCAGCCACGCGGTTGGCGCGCTCGGGGCGATACCGCATCGCCCGCCAGGACGTCGACCGACTCCTGCACCCCGTCGAGGCCGAGCGTATGTAGAGCACCAGCACCGTCCACTCACTCGCGCCCGGCCGGACAGGCCGGGTGTCTTCATGTGTGCGTGCGTAAGGAGAGTTACTGCAGAAGACAGCCGAAATCATCGCCCTGGCACGGTCGACAGACCCAACGAGCAGGGTGCGAGCCACAGCTTCCGTGCGCGTGGCCGGCCTCGTCACCGTTCACGGCGTGCGACTGATTGAGGGTCGCGACGGAGAGTTCCTCGGGGCGCCCGCTCGGCGCATTGGCGACAAGTGGCACAACCTCGTGGAGTTCTCGCCGGAGCTGACCTCCGAGATCGCAGCCGCCATGCACGCGGCAGCCGTAGTCGATGACGACGCGGCAGGGGCGGCGTGATGGAGCGCGACTTCGCGGCCGAGGTGTTCGGCACGCTCCATGCCGGGCGAGTTCGCGCCCGCTCCCTCGATGCGATTGCGCGCCAATTGCGGGCACCACGTCGCAGCGTTGAGGAAGCCATCACCGAGCTGCGTCGACGCGGGGTGCCGATCGCGTCGGCGACGACGCCGCCGGCGGGCCTGTACCTACCCGCGAGCGCCGACGAACTCGCGGCCTCCAATCGCTCTCTGCATGGTCGTCTCCGCGAGCAGTACCGAACGCTCCGAGCCCAGAGGCTCGCCGAGAGACAGCTGCGATTGCAGGAGCAGCACCCGCCCACGCTGTGGATCGACACTCCCGAGGGCCTCCGGTGAGGGCGTACCTCCGCGTCTTGCCCGACCTGTACGAGCGCAAGGCGCACGGCATCCAGCCCGATCCCGATACGGGCGAGCGCGGACACCCCCCGTACTCGCCGGCGCAGCTGACGGCCTACGTGGGGGTGCTATGCCTCGCGGAGCAGCAGCCTCGTCGCGGTCGCTTCAAGAGCGAGCGACTCCTCCGGGTACTCCTGGAGGGGCCCGACGGTCAGGCGACTGCGGCAGCTGACGAAGTTCCCTTTCTGATCGAGCAGGGGGACCTCATCCGCCAGCGCGACGGGTCGCTCTACGTGGAAGGGTGGGACGAGCTCCAGGAAGGCAATTGGCAGGTCGCCGAGCGGATGCGACGGTATCGCGCCCGCCGGCGTGGCACTGCACCGTCAGACCTCGCCGTCGAGACGCCTCACGTCGTCACAGCTGCTACGCAGCCTGCCGTAACACCCGTTACGGTCGAGACCGTAACGGGGCCGTCAGAGCGGTTAGCGGTAGGCGGTAGGCGGTTAGCGGTAGGCGCGGGCGGCAGCGTGACGCTCGCCGAGTGTGAAGACGGTGATCTCGACCTCGCAGCGGTCGACGCGTGGATGGGGCAGCACCGCGTAACCGTCGATCCCGGCACGAAGACGCAGATCGAGCTCGCCCGCCTCATCGATCAACACGGGGCGGACAAGGTCCTCGCCATCTTCGACGAACTGGCTGCCGAGCATCGCTCTGATCCGCTCCGCGATGGTCGGCAGTACGTGTGGGGGGCTTCCAAGCGCCTGAACCCGATTCCGACTCAGCGCTCGACCGCCGCGCCCAAGGGTCTCCGACCATCTGCCGGGGAGGTGGGTCGTGCCTTCGCTCGCGCTTGATCGTCCCCTTGCCGTTCCCCGACGCTACCGCGACCGCACCCTGGAGGACTTCATCCCGCCGAGCGCGTCTGCCGCACGAGCCCTGGCCGACGCGCGGCGCTTTCTCGGTGGCGACCTACGCTCGCTCGTCCTGATCGGTCCCCCGGGCGTTGGGAAGAGTCACCTGGCTGCAGCCATCGTCAACGCGCTCGTTGCACGCGCTATCGATGCCAGAAGCGCCGACACCGACGTGGACGGGCTTCCACCCTGGGAGCAGGTGCAGCGGCGGTCGCGCACGCAGCCACTGCCGGGCTGGGTCAACGCCGCGGAAATGGTAGTCGGCCTGCGAGCCGACATGGATCGAACGCCAGACGATCGCATCTGGGGTCGGCGAGTGGAAATCGCGCGACACGTCCCGGTGCTTGTACTCGACGATCTGGGACGGGAAAGGATCTCCGACTGGACGGGCGAACTCATCTACTCGCTCGTCAACGCAAGGTACGAAGCCGAGCTCGCGACGGTCGCGACCTCGAACCTCTCGGCCGACGAACTGGAAGCAAACGGCTACTGGCCCGCAATCAGCAGGCTCGCCGAGGACGGCAGCCTCGTCCAGATCGACGCACCCGACCACCGCATGTCCCGACGGGAGACCTAGTGGAGCAGTTCGCTTTACCCGAACCGTGCCGCTGCCCTCTCTGCGTGGCCCTGCTGCGGCTGGCCACGGCCGCCGAGCGCAACCACCAGCGCCGCCTTGACGAGCGTCGTGCCTCTGCGCGTAGCATCGAGCCCGTGAAGCCGCGGCGCGCTGCATGAACCGGCTGCCCCGCCACCTCGACGACCTGCGCGGCCTGCGGGCCGCCGAGTGGTCGCGCGAGTCGACGCGGGGCCAGTACGATGCCTTTGGCCCGGAGGCCCAGCGCGACCAGCGGGAGCGCATGATCGAGCGCACGGGGCTCGTCCGCACGGGGCTCGAGTGGAGCGTCGCGCACAGCGGCCGGACCATCGGCTCGACGGCCATGTTCGCCGACATGCTGGAACGGGCGGGCCACGACTACGACGTGCTGGTGGTGGGCTACGTCAGCCGCTTCGCCCGCGACCTGCGCACCGCCGTCAACGCCCGCCACGAGCTGCACGCCCGGGGGGCCGCCATCCTGTTCTGCGACGAGCGGCTGCTCTCCTCCGACGAGGAGGCGTGGGAGCAGTGGGCCCGCGAGGCGGTGGAGGCCGAGGCGTACAGCCGCCGCCTGGGCAAGCGCATCCGCGAGGGCTACGCCGCCAAGTTCCGGCGTCACGGCGACCAGGGCGGCAGCGCACCGCGGGGCTTCCGGCGCACCGAGGAGCGCCCCCACCTGCTGGAACCCGACCCCGCCGCCATCGGCGCGGTGGTCGCGCTGTTCGAGCGCTATGCCAGTGCCACGGTGAGCATCGCCGACCTGGCCGCCGAGACGGGCTGGCCCGCCGACGGGATCCGCGCGACCCTCGCCAACCCGATCTACAACGGCCGCGTCCGGCGCCACCGCCGCAGCGGGGAGGAGGAGGTCCTGCCCGCCCGCTGGCGCACGCACCCGCCTGTGTCCGACGAGCTGTGGGCCCGCGTGCAGGAGGTCCGCGCCGGCCACTGGACCGGCGGCGGTCGCCCCACGCCCGTCCACGTCCACCTGCTCGCCGGTCGCCTGTTCTGCGCCGCCTGCGGGGTGCGCGTGCGCGCCACGTCGAGCACCAAGGCACGCCGCTGGACGTACCGCCGCTACCGGCACCCCGAGCGCTGCGCCGCGTGGCCGCAGGAGTCATACGACGCCGCGCGCTTGGAGCGAGTCATCGGCGCGCAGGTGGCCGGGATGCGCATCGACGACACGCTGCGGGTGCGCCTGCGCCGCCTGGCCGAGGGCACCGTCGCTCCGCCCGACGCCACGGCGCTGCGCCGGCGCCAGCTGGAGCGCGAGCTGCGGGAGCGCGCCATCGCGCTCGCCGAGCGGCGCATCAGCCTCGAGGTCTACAGCGCCGACCACCACCGCATCACGGCCGCCATCGACGAGCTCGCCGAGCAGCCGCGCGCCGAGTCGGTCGACCCCGACCGCGCGCTGTACTGGCTGCGCCACCTGAAACGCGCCTGGGTGGAGGCCGGGCCGCAGGACCGCCGTGCGCTCGTGGCGGCCCTGTACGACCGGGTCAACCTCGCGGGCGATCAGATCGTCGGCTCCCGGCTGACACCCGCCGCGTATGCCCATGGGGCCGATCTTGCGATGCCCGAGTCTGTGCTGGTGGCGCGCCCGGCAGGTGCTAGGCGCGGGCGCAGCACAGAACGGGTGGCCTGTCCCGTCGAGTTTCGGAGCGAGCGGCTGCGCTGGCTCCGGCAGACGAGATCCGCGTGACGAGCCGGCTGCATCCCGGCTTATCCGCCGCCGAGTACGTCCACCAACGGGTCGGGCCGCTCCGACTGGGCAAGGCCGATATCACGGTGCTGCTCACGGAGACGAACTGGTCCAACCGCCAGATCGCGGCTGTGGCGGGGGTCAGTCACCCCACGGTGGCTGCTGTCGCGCGGTCACCTGGAAAGGATTTACCAGTTGACCGCCCCGCCACGACGCTGGGCGCCGATGGCCGATACCGCCCCGCCCATGTGGTGCGGACGGTACAGGCAACGGCGATCGAGGAGGTGCCATTGGAGACCGTCATTAGGACCGAGATGCGGTAGTGCCGCGGACGTGCACCATCTGTCGGCATCCCGACCGCGACGCCATCGACCGCGCGCTGCTCGCGGGAGAGGCATATCGAAACATTGCGGCACGTGTCTCGGTTGCTCCCAGCTCCCTGGCGCGCCACCGTGCGGCACACATCTCCGCAGCAATGGCGGACGCGAAGGCCGCCGCCGATGTCGCGCGCGGCGACGACCTCCTCGAGCAGGTCCGGGCGCTGAGAAGCAAGGCCATCAACCTGCTGATGGCGGCCGAGCGAGCCGGTGACCTCCGCACCGCTCTGCGCGGCGTCGCCGAAGCCCGAGCCTGCGTCGAGTTGTTGGCTCGCCTGGAGGGTGAGCTGGACGAGCGAGCGCAGGTCAACGTCCTGGTGGCGCCGGAATGGCTCGCCATCCGGGCTGCCGTCGTCGGTGCCCTCCGCCCCTTCCCAGAGGCCGGCGAGGCAGTGGCGAACGCGCTGACGCGATTGGAGGCGGGACATGGCTGAGCCCAACCTCGCCGCCGACCTGCGCGCGGCACTCGCCGACCCGACCGCCTGGCGTCGCCAGGCACGCCTGAACCAGCTGCCGCCCGAGGGCGACTGGCTCACCTGGCTGCTCCTGGCCGGCCGCGGCTTCGGCAAGACCCGGGCGGGCGCTGAGACCATCTGCGAGTGGGCCGAGGCGGGCCGCTACCGCCAGATCGCTCTCGTGGGCGCCACGGCGGCCGACGTGCGGGACGTGATGGTCGAGGGTCCCTCTGGGATCCTCACCCTGGCCCGCTCACTGCGGCCGATCTACGAACCGTCCCGGCGACGAATCGCGTGGCCCAACGGCGTGGTGGCCCATACGTACAGCGCCGACGAGCCGGAGCGTCTGCGGGGACCCCAGCACGATGCGGCATGGGCCGACGAACTGGCCGCCTGGCGGTACCCCGAAGCATGGGATCAGCTGTTGCTCGGCCTGCGCCTCGGGGCGCGGCCGCGCGTCATCGTCACGACGACGCCCCGCCCGACGCGCATCATCCGTGCGCTCGTGGACGCGCCCACCACCGTCGTGACGCGCGGCTCCACGTTCGAGAACGCCGCGAACCTCGCGCCGGATTTCATGCGCTCGGTGGTCGGCCGCTACGCGGGCACCCGCCTCGGGCGCCAGGAACTCGACGCCGAGCTGCTCGACGACACCCCGGGAGCGCTCTGGACACGGGCGATCCTGGACGAGACACGCGCGGAGCGCGCGCCCGAGTTGACGCGCATCGTCGTGGCCATCGATCCGGCGACCACCAGCGGCGATGACGCCGACGAGACCGGGATCGTCGTCGCCGGACGGGACGCCCGCGGGCACGGCTACGTCCTTGCCGACCTCTCGTGCCGCGCCTCGCCCGATACGTGGGCGCGGATCGCGGTCGGCGCGTACCGGACCTGGCAGGCGGACCGCATCGTCGGCGAGGTGAATCAGGGTGGCGACATGGTCGAGCTGACGATCCGCACCGTCGATCCGAACGTCCCGTATCGCGCTGTCCACGCGAGCCGTGGCAAGCGCACGCGCGCCGAGCCGATCGCCGCGCTCTGGGAACAGCAGCGCTGCCATCTCGTCGGCACGTTTCCCGCCCTGGAAGACCAGCTGTGCGCCGCGCTGCCGGAAGGCACCGACGGGCTCGACGACCGGCTCGACGCGCTCGTCTGGGCGTTCACGGAACTCGGCCTTGCCGGGTCGACGTGGGAGATACCGGGCGCGCAGGCGTGGGTCTACCACCTGTGGCCCTGCGAGTGCGGCCACCAGTTCGTCTGGACGGACGGTCGGAAGTGCCCACGCTGTGCGCGACCGGCACCTCCGTCGTACCCGGTGACCCTCGAAGACATGGCCGAGATTCTGAGCGCGAGAGAGGTAGCACCCGATGGCTCGTAGGGCACCCAGGACCGCCGACGACTGGCGCGCTGCGCGCCAACAGCTCGACGCCGCCAATGAGGCCGCGATTGCGGCCGAGCGCGATCGCCAGGTGTGGTATCTCGCCGAGCGCGATCGCATCAATGCCGAGCTCGATCGAGCCGAGCAGCGCGAGGCACTGGCGGCTGCGTGCGCCCGACTGACGGCCGAGGCTGAGGCTGCCGAGTCGTCGGCGCAGCAGGCAGCGGCTGCGGCGCAGGAAGCCGACCAGGCCGCAGCCGAGTCGGACGCCGAGGCTGCCGCCATCCGTGCCCGCGTCGCGGGATTGCGGGAACGCGCCACGGCTCGCCGGGCCGACGCGGATGCGGCCACGACAGCGGGAGACGATAACGCGGCCATCGCTTGCCGCGGCGAGGCCCGTGCACTCGACGAGCAGGCCGACGTGATCGGTCTCGGCATCCAAACCAAGGTGGACGCGGCCAGGGCCAAGCGGGCCGAAGCCGCCGCGGCACGCGAGCGGGTCGCGGACCTCCTGTACGCGGCGGAACAGAAGCGCTGGCAGCACCTGGTCGACCCGGTCGCGCGCGCCGGGTCCGCCCGGTTGCCGCATCCGCTCCTGCGGACGCAGCAGGAGGCCGAGAGGTACCGCCGGGACCATCGCATCACCGACACGTGCGAACACAGCCCGTGACACCCGAGCTGTCACTGCGTCATGGGAGCGGCGTTGGCCACAGAGCGCCGCTCCCCACCCCTCCCGAACCGATGGAGAACCGAATGACCAGGGTCTACAACCAGAGCGCCATCAGCTCGATCTACGTCGGCCCCACCGGCCACAGCCACACGAAGGTGGGCGAGGGGCCGATGGCGGTCGACTGCGCGATCTGCGAGCCGTTCCTCGTGCGCGAGGGCTGGGTGTACCGCCGCGACGACGCGCCGCTCTCCGACGCCGAGCAGCGCGAGAAGGAGCGCATCGAGCGCGAGGGCAGTCTCGCCGTCAAGCAGTCCGCCGAGTCGCTCGCAAGGGTCGCGACCGAGATGAGCCAGCGCGCCAGCGCGCCGGAGAGCACAGTCCCGGATCCCGCTCGCAGGGCCCGCCAGGGGGGCCGGTGAGCCGGGGAACACCCACGGCCCTCCGGGGAGCCGTCGCGGCGTCTGGGGCCGTTTCTGGCGCCCACGGAGGGCCGTGGGTCACAGGGGCGGTCAGTCTCGCCGGGCCGCCTCGATCCCGGCCGCCCACGGCACGATGATGCGGCGCAGCGCCTCCCACACCTCGCCTTCGAGCTGTTCGACGGCGCTCCGCTCTTCGTCGTTCATGGTCTCGCCGATCATCCGGGCAGCGATGTACCGCACGGCATCGAACACCTTGCCGGTGACATGTGAGTTCACCTCCGCCGCGCCGTCGGCGCGCCACTCCGCGTCGGTCTCGATCATGCGCCAGCGCTCGTTCAGGATCGCCGGGTTCATCGCTCCGTCTCCGGCTCGGCGGCGTCGGCGAACCGCTCGGCCGCCTCGAGCAGGCGCGCGAACGTCGGCCGCGGGGCCTGCCCACGATCCTCCAGCGCGTCGAGTTTCGCCACGGTGTCGTCTGCCAGCGCCCGGAGACCGGCCCCGAAGCGCCGGGCCACGCGAGACTCGGCCGCCGTCAGGTGCCCGACGGACGCAAGCTCGAACGAGAGCAGGCGCCAGAGCGCCGCGCTGAGGGCCGGCGACACGTACCCCTGCGCTTCGGTCAGGGCCGCATCGAAGACGGCGCGACGGGCGCTCTCGGGCCGCGCCGCGACCTCCAACAGGAGCGCCGCGTACTCCGGTCTCGCCGTGGACGCGGGCTCGACGAGCCACGCCAGCCCGGCGGGTCGGTCAATGCTGGGGAGCGGGATGCTGGCCGACTCGATCGTCGGCATGAACGCTGTCACCACGGTGGGTCCCTCCTGGATGCTGAAGTGCGTAACTTCTGTATCAAGGCCCTGAGAATCCGAAAACCCGCCGGCTCACACCGACGGGCCCTTGCAGACGGTCCGGTCGCGCTACGCATTCACCCCCTTCCGAGGCCGACCGCCGCGCGGCGGGTTGGCCAGCACGCGCTCGATCGCCGCTTCCTCGATCGCCCAGGCATTCCCGATGCGCTGCGCCGGGAGCAGGCCGCGCCTGATCCACCGCCGGAGCGTCTCCGGATGCAGGTGGTAGCGGCGGGCGGCGTCGTGAGTGCTGAGCACGCCGCGATGGTACCGAACCTGTACGCGCTAGTCAACAGGTTTACAGCGCGAGCAGGAAGCGCGACGCGCTCTCCGTGAAGAGGTTCCCCGCCCGGATGTAGCGGCGCACCATCGCCGTCGAGCGGTGGCCGGTGGTCCGCATGATCGCGGTTTCGGGCGCACCCGCTGCGGCGGCGCTGGTGGCGAGCCCGGCGCGGAGACTGTGACCGCTCAGGCGCTCCGGATCGAGCCCGGCCCGGATAGCCGCCGCTCGCACGATGCGCGCCACGCCCTTGTCGGAGAGCCGCTTGCCGACACGATCCCCGCGATCGACTGAGCGAAAGAGCGCGCCGTCCGCGATCCCGGCTGCCTCGCGCCACTCGTGCACGGCCGCGACGGGATCGGTCAACGGGACCCGACCGCGCACGATGCCGACCTCGCGCCCGACACCTTCCTGGTCCGTCTTGCTCCGCCGGATCGTGACGCGCAGGCCCTCGGCCTCTTCGGCCACGTCGGCCACGTCGAGCGCCACCAGCTCGCTGCGCCGCATCCCGGCCGCGAACCCCACGAGTAGGAGCGCGCGGTCCCGGAGGCCGTGCAGGTCGTCGGGGAGCGCCGCGAGCATGGCCCGCAGGTCGTCCACCATGACCGGGCGCGCCTGGCGGGGCGCCGTGCCGATGGTGCGCCGGATGCCGGCCGTCGTGGAACGCACGAGCTGGTCGTGGGTGGGGCTGGCATAGCCCGCCATCCGGTGCGCCTGTGAGATGGCGGAGAGCCGGCGGGTGATCGTGGCCGCCGTCCGGCCCTGCTCCGCCTGCGAGGCGATGTAGTCGGCCACCGTAGCGGGATCGGCCGGAAGCGGCGCCCGTCCAGACTCCGCGCACCATGCCTCGAAGTCGGCCAGGTCGGAGCGGTACGCCCGCACGGTCCGGGGCGCCTTGCTGGCCGCCAGGTACTCCCGCGTCCGCTCGGACACCGGCCCGCTCGGGACCATCGCCCGCGTCCCCGTCGCCATCGTGTCGCCCATCGTAGTCCCTCGCATACGTCCGATACCGTACCATTATCGGACGTATTGAGAGGATGTCAAGAGGTGAGTTGACGCGCGGGCGACGATCATCCCAACAACCCCGCCACAGAGGGTCCGGCGATGCGAACGCGATGGTGGATCGGCGGAGCACTGGCGCTGCTCCTGGCCGCCTGTTCCGGCAGTGCCGCGACGCATGCGGCCGCAACGGCACCCCCCGCCGCTCCCGCGTCGGCCGTTCCGAGCGCCACGTCGGCGCCGCCGACCCCGGCCGCAGTGACCCCGAGCCCGACCCCCGACCTCGCCGCGCTCGCGCAGCAGTACCTCGCCATCGCCAGCCGACTCAACCCCAAGATCGACGCG
>DAIDJO010000083.1 GCA_027451345.1 Solirubrobacterales bacterium | reverse complement strand
GGAGCGCGCTCCTCGCGCGCCGCGCGCCGGAGCAGCTCGGTGACCCGTTGCTCGCGGTCGGGGGTGTCGTCGTCGAAGGTCATGGTCGTGGCGCAGCTGTGCTCAAGCTTAAGGACGCTCGCGCGGGGTGCAACCTTCCCGGGCGGCCGGGGTCAGAGGTCGAGCGTCACCGCCGATGACTCCCCGGCGAGCGTGTCGGCGTCGGCCTGGACCACGGCGCGCAGCGTGGCGCGCCCCGGCGGAAGCCGCAGCTGCACGGCAAAGACCCCGCCGGCGGCGACGACGATCCGCCGCTCCCCGATCCGCCCGGCTGCGCGAACCTCGAGCAGGATGTGCGGTTTCGGCGGGTCGACGGTCCCCGAGACCTGCACCGCTCCGTTGACGAGGGTCGCGCCGAGGGTGAGCACGGGCCGGACGCCGACGACGAGCAGTGCGGAGACGACCGCGGGCGCCGGCGCGTGCAGCGCCCGGAGCAGCAGGTTGCCGCGCGGGTGCAGCATCGCCGTGAAGGCGCCGTCTGCGGTGGTGACGACGGTGGCCAGCGTGGTCTCCGGCTGGGAGGTGCGGCTCGAGCTCAGGCGCTGCAGGACGATGCGCGCCCCGGCGACCGGAGCACCGGCGAGCGTGCGCAGGTGACCGTGCACCGGGAGGGCCTGGCCGGGAAGGGTCGTCGCGGTCTCCAGGTCGAGGTAGGTGGCCGGCCGCACCCGGACGCCGGGGGCGATCCCGTAGGGCACCGGCTCGCCGCCCGCCCCGTCCCGGCCCCCCGCCTGCAGGCTGAGCGTCAGCTGGCGCCGGGTGAGGCCGGCGACGGCACGGCGCAGCGGAGGCATGCCGAGTCGATACATCGCCTCGCCGGGACAATCGGTGCTGCAGCCGTCGCGGTGCCCGGCGACCCTCGGCAGGGAGACGCGCTGACCCGGCCGGAAGCGCGTGTAGAAGGCGTCCGGCGGGTCGACCTCGACCGTCACGCGGCCGGTCACGGGCTGGCCGTGGAGGGCGAGCTTCCAGGCGATCAGGTGGGCGAGCGCCACCTGCGCGGCGTCGGTCGGCAGCACGGCGGCGAAGTCCCCCAGCAGCACGACCCCGAAGGACTCGGCGTTGTACCCACCCGCCTGCGCGCCGATCACCGGACGGTCGATGCCGCCCGCCCGGGCCTCCCAGATGCGCCCGTAGGCGTCGACGGCGAAGTTGTAGCCGATGTCGTTCCAGCCGCGGGTGTAGGTGTGGTAGGCGTAGATCGAGCGCAGCATCGCGGGCACCTCCCCGGGCGTGTAGCCGTTGGCGTTCACCGAGTGGTGGACGAACGCCATCCGCACGTCTCCGTAGCTCGGGGCCGCGTGCGGCGGCAGGCCGGCGGCCCACGCCTGCCGCGCGATGATCGGCGGCTGCCCAGGCCCGGCGGGCAGGCGGGGCAGCGCGAGGGGCAGGGCGGACGCCGGCCCGGCGGCGGGCACTCCGGGCCCGGCGGGGGCCACCAGATGCACGCTGACCCCCTCGGCGCCGGCCGGGCAGCGCAGCTGCACGGCGTCGGCCGGGCCCGTCCAGACCGGCTCGCCGACGAGCGCATGGGCGACCGTCTCACCGCGATCGCTGTCATGCCCCAGGACGGAGGCGCGCACCCACGGCGTCCACCTCCCATCGCGCCGGCGCGCCCGCAGGTCGATCCGCGCCTCCGCCGGGCCCTGCCAGTCGACCCCGGCGAGAACGAACCGCTCCGGTACGGCGACCGGGGGCCCGACCCCGCTCAGGCGACCGATCCAGCGGCTGAGGACCGGCGCCGCCGTTCCCCTGGCCCCGGTCATCGCGCCGCGCGCCGCGACGTCAGGACCCGCTGCCCGTCCCGTTCTCGGAGGCGGGGGCGGGCGGGGTGTACTGGAACTCCTCCTCGGAGCCGAAGAGCGCGTCGAGCGCCTTGTTGCGCACGCCCTCCGACAGCACGAGTGCTCCGGCGCCGCCGATCACGAGCAGGAAGAGGAGCTTCCTGCCGCGCCGCTTCCTGCCCTTGCGCGTCGGCTTCGGCGTCTCGTCAACCTTCTTGCGCTTACCCATCGTCCTCTCCGTTGCTCGTCGTCGTGGCAGGGCCCGAGCATAGACCCGAGCGGCCCGCGGGGACTCAGATCACGTATCTCGCCTGCTCGGTCGCCAGCTCCACCTGGCCCCCGTAGGCCCGCTCCGCCGCCCGCCGCAGCTCCGCCGCATCGAGCTGGTCGGAGTAGTGCGTGAGGAGCAGCCGGCGAGCCTCGGCGTAATGGGCGATCAGGCCGGGCTCGGCGGCGGTGAGGTGACCGCGCGGGCTCGTGGCCACGGACGGGCCGGGTCCCTCGGTCGCCTCGAGCATCAGCAGGTCCGTGCCCTTGGCGAGCCGGACGATCCCGTCGTTGGGGCCGCAGTCGGCGCCGAAGGTGAGCCTCCGTCCGGTCGGCTCCTGGAGATCGCAGGCGTAGCACGGGACGTAATGGGGCACCGAAGCGAAGCGGATGCGCAACGGGCCGAGCTTCAGCTCCCGCTGGGGGTCGTACTCCCGCACCCAGAAGCCGTGGTTGATCTGGTCCTCCATGCCGACGGCATCGGCGAAGGCGGCGAAGCTCGCCACCCCGCCCGGTGGCGCCCACAGCGGCGGCTGGCGCCGGGAGCCGACGAGGCCCGCACCGAGCGCGAAGCTGAAGGGCACGAGGTCGAGCATGTGATCGGCGTGCAGGTGGCTGATCAGCACGGCATCGATCCGAGCCGGGTCGGCGTACTGGCGCAGCTTGGCGAACACGCCGGCCCCGCAATCGAGCAGCAGCGTGAAGCCCGCGTGCGTGATCAGATACCCGCTGTGCGCGCCCCCCGCGTCCGGCATGGCCGGCGACTTGCCGAGCACCATGAGCTCCACTGCTCGCCCACACTAGTTGATCGGCGCCGGGCGCGCGGAGATGATCGGCGCCGGGCGGGCAGGAAGTGGACGGCACCGGGAGCCAGGCGCGCCGCGGGCGCGCACGAGCCCCCGCGCGCTCAGGCGTGCAGGGCGACCTGCTCGCTCGGCGAGGGGAACGCCCAGGCGACCTGCAGCCGTCGCTCCTGGCGGAAGTTGAAGCGAAGCTGGCTCGGGGGACGCAACCCCTCGGGGCGGTTCGGCCGGAAGGTGGCGCAGGGACCGGACTCGGTCACCGCGCAGAGCATGTTCTGCCGGAAGAAGCAGCCATCGCACGACACCTTCGCCCCGTGGGCACGACCTGTAGCCATGAAGAACCAGACACCTTCTCGCTCGTGGACATCCTGCCCGGCGGCGCCCCCCGGCGCGACCGGCACGTGGCATCAAAGCGGTTTGTCCCCCCCGATGCCAGCCCGATTCTCGGAAAACGCAACACTTTCGTCACAGGATGTTTTCCCTGCTATTAGCGGCTTTTTTCTGACTCCGTGCGGGATTCGGCCGCATTTTCGTAGCTTTCCAGGCGATGCGCATCCTCGTCACAGGCGTCACGGGCGCGATCGGGAGCGGCCTGGCGCCGCGCCTGGTCGGCGCCGGACACGAGGTGCGGGCGCTCACCCGCCGCCGGGACCGCGCGACGCTCCCGCCGCTGCCCACAGCGGTGACACTGCACACGGGCGACGCGGTGTCCGGCATCGGGCTCGCCGAGGCGCTGCAGGGCGTGGAGGTCGCCTTCTACCTCATCCACTCGATGGAGCCGGGCGGCGAGGAGCCGTTCGGCGTGCGGGAGCGCCGCAGCGCCGAGAACTTCGCGGAGGCCGCGGCCGCCGCGGGCGTGCGCCGGATCGTGTATCTCGGCGGCCTCGTGCCCGAGACGGCACCCTCCGCCCATCTCGCGAGTCGCCTGCGGGTCGAGCGCATCCTCCTCGACGCGATCCCGGACTCGGTCGCGCTGCGCGCGTCGATCGTCATCGGCGCCCGGTCCCGTTCGTTTCGCTTCCTCGTCCGCCTGATCGAGCGGATGCCGATCCTGGTCATCCCGGCCTGGGGCGGTCATCGCACGGCGCCGGTCGACGAGCGCGACGTGCTCCGGTGCCTCACCGCCGCGGCCGCCGACCCCCGGGTCGGCGGCCGCTCGCTCGACATCGCCGGGCCCGAGGTCGTCACCTACGAGCGGTTGATCACCCGGATCCGCGACCTGATGCTGCTCGACCGGCCGACGCTGCACCTCCCCGGCCTGACGCTCACGCCGATCGCCAGCCGGGTCTCGGCCGTCATCGCCGACGAGGAGCACGCCCTGATCGGCCCCCTCATGGCAGGCCTTCAGAGCGACCTGCCCCCGCGCCCGGAGCTCGCCCTGGACCTGCTCGGCCTGCGACCGCACCGGCTCGACGCGGCGATCGAGCGTGCGCTGCGCGACTGGGAGTCCACCGAGCCACTGCGCGGCCGCTAGTGTCAGCCACCTCAACATCCGGGGAGCGCCCCGCCGGTGCGTGGGCGAGCGAGGACGCGGCCATCCAACCATGAGCTCAGTGCACGTTCAGATCTCGATCGACGCTCCGCCCGAACGGGTGTGGGAGACGGTCATGGACCCCACCAAGCTCTCCGAGTGGGTGACGATTCACCGCTCGGTCAAGGTCCGCTCCGACGATCCGACCGAGCCGGGAGCCCGGATGGATCAGGTGTTGCACATCCTCGGGGTGTCATTCAAGGTGCACTGGACGCTCGAGTCGGTGGCCCGACCGCGTCACGCCGAGTGGCACGGTCGGGGCCCCGCCCTGTCTCGTGCGCTGATCAGCTACCGCCTGTCCGCCAACCCGGATGGAACCACGACGTTTGACTACGTCAATGAGTTTCACCCGCCGGGCGGCCCGCTCGGCAGCGTCGCGTCACGGGTTGTGATCGGTCATGTGCCGGAACGGGAAGCACAGGAGTCACTGGAGCGTCTGAAGCGGTTGATCGAGTCGCGGTGAGCCTGACGACGGACGCGCTGTATGGTTCACAGCGTTAAGTTGACAACGCGTGCGACAGATACCAACGAGGAGTTCACATGGCCGGCTTCATCGACGTGGCAGTGCAGGACATTGACAGGCGCCTGAAGGAACTGAAGGAGGAGGAGAGCCGACTGCTCGCGGCTCGCGCGGCCCTGGCCGGTGGCGGCCCCTCCCGTGGCGCGGCGCGGGCCTCCCGGCCGGCCACCCCCGCCGCCGGCCGTCGTCGTCCCGGGCGCCCGCGCGGCCGCCGCGGGGGAAACACCCGCTCGGCGCAGGCGCTCGAGCTCGTCCGCAGCCGGCCCGGCATCACCATCCCGGAGATCGCGGCCGAGATGAAGATCGAGCCGAACTACCTCTACCGTGTCATGCCGAAGCTGACCTCAGACGGTCTGGTGACGCGCGAGGGTCAGGGCTGGCATCCGGTCAACGCCGCGGAGTGACTTCCGTTCCCACGGTGGTGTCGGGGCCGCGCCGGGCGCGGCCCCGACACCGTTAACTCCCCGTGCACGTCACGGGCGTCGGGCCCCGTGAGGTGCGGCGAGGGCCCGACGCGCTCATCCGAGCAGCTGCAGCCCGTGCCGGAAGAAGTTGACCGCGGCCTCCACCGGATCGCCGCCGCGGTGCACACGCTCCGCGCTCAGCTGCGCGCCGAAGGGAACGTTCCAGAACGAGCCCTCGCCCGGTCGCTCCTCACCGTGTGGCCCGACATAGAGGTACGGCTGGTCGCAGGTTGCGTCGGCCGGTGCGGCGCCGAGGTTGCACCGCCCCCCGACCGTCGCGAGGTCGATGGCCACATCGAAGTGCTCGGGCCACAGCTGGACCACCGAGGGGTCACGCGCGTCGATCAGCACCCGATCGAGCGCCGTGGCACCGAGCTGATACCAGCCGAGCAGCGCGTCGGCGGCCGACTCGTCGAACCGGATCGGGGTTGTGCGGTCCCCCACCTCGGGCGCGTCGTGGCCGAAGTCGAGGTTCGCGTCAAGGTCGACGCCGGCGAACTCGGCCAGCTCGGCCAGCGTGCTGCCGACGACGCGCAGGGAGCGCGAGCGCAGCTCACCGTCGACGCGCCGCTCGCGGACGAGATGCCCACCGGCGAACCGCAGGACCTCCCGGTCGGGGCCGAAGGCGGGCGTGGCCAGCCCGGTCAGGCCGACCCGCAGCGAGATCTCCCCGTCGGCCGCCTTCCTCGCCCGCGCGAGGATGTGCGTGGCGATCCGCTGGATCGCTCGACGCGTCGGGTCGGTCTCAGACAAGCTCGACATCACTGATCACCTCCACGATGGCCGGGGTCTCGGCGGCGAGCGCCCGGGAGATCGCCGCATCGAGTTCCTCGCGCGCCTGCACCCGGATCCCAAGGCCTCCGCAGAGCTCGGCGTAGGCGGCGAAGTTCGGGTTGTGCAGCGAGGTCTGCCACACGGCCAGGTCCGCCGCCCGCTGCTCCTTGCTGATCTTGCCGAGCTCGGCGTTGTTCAGGAGCACGTGGGTGATCGGCATCCCGTACCTCACCGCGGTGGTGAACTCGGCCAGGTACTGGCCGAAGCCGCCGTCGCCGGTCACCGCGATCACCCGGCGGTCGGGGGCGGCCGCCCAGGCGCCCATCGCGGCGGGGAACCCGAACCCGATCGAGCCCAGGTAGCCCGACATCAGCACCGATTGGCGGTCGCACTCGAAGTAGCGGCCGAACGAGTACGCATGGTTGCCCACGTCGACGGTCACCACGGCGTCCGCGGGGGCGAGCCGCGAGAGGGAGGCGAACACCGCCGCGGCGCTCACACCGTGCCCGCGATCGTCGAGCAGGCGCCGGGCCTTCTCCTCCCGCCACAGCCGCCACCGCGTGGCGATGTCCTCGCGCTGGTCGACCGCGTCGGGGCAGGTCGGGAGGGCGGCGGCGAGGGCCCGGACCGTCACACCGACGTCGCCGAGGACCGGCACCGTCACCGGGTGGAACCGCCCGAGCGCCATCGGGTCGAAGTCGACCTGGACGATCGGCTTGTACGGGGCGATCCCGGTGTGGTTGGAGAACGACGCGCCGAGGGCGATGATCAGGTCGGCCTCGTTCATCAGCCAGGAGGCCACCGGCGTGCCGCTGCGGCCGAGCACGCCGCAGCCGAGCGGATGGTGATCGGAGATCTGGCCCTTGGCCTTGAACGTGGTGAGCACCGGCGCGCCGAGGCGCTCGGCCAGGGCGATCACCTCCGGCATGTCGAACCGGGCGCCATGCCCGACGACGATCACCGGGCGCCGGGCCAGCGCGATCTCCTGGATCGCCCGCTCGAGGGCTGCCTGCGGCGGAGCGATCGCGTGGCTCCCGACCCGGCCCTCCGGCGTGCTGGGCGCCTGTGCGCTGCGCTGCACCTGGACCTCGTCCGGGAGCACGAGGTGCGCGACCCCCCGTTCCACCAGCGCGTGCTTGACCGCGAGCGCCGCGAGCTCGGCGTGATCGGAGCCGGCGAGCACCGTCTGGGAGTAGGTGGCCACGTCGGCGAAGGCACCGGCCAGGTTGAGGTCCTGGAAGGCGCCTCGACCGAGAACCTTCGACGGCACCTGGCCGGAGATGGCGAGCACCGGGGAGCGGTCCGCCCGCGCGTCATACAGGCCGGTGAGCAGGTTGGTGGACCCGGGCCCGGCGATCGCGAAGCAGGCGGCCGGACGGCCGGTGAGTTTCCCGTACGCCGAGGCGGCGAAGGCGGCCGCGCCCTCGTGCCGGATGCCGATGTAGGTGAGCTCGCCGCGCTCCTGCGCCCGCCGCAGGGCGTCGGCGAACCCGAGGTTCGAGTGCCCCACCATTCCAAACACGTGCGTGATGCCCCACGCGACGAGCGTCTCGACGATCACGTCGGAGATGTCGCGCGTGTGCGGTGCGGGCAGCTCGATCCCCACGTACACCCCGTCGGCCCGCTCCTGCACCGGGAACGCGCGGGGGGCATCCGTGAAGCCCTCGGGAGGACGGCCGGTCAGCGGATCGTAGTCGAACCCGTGCCAGGGGCAGCGCAGCCACCCGTTCTCGATCGATCCCTCGCCGAGCGGCCCACCCTGATGCGGACAACGGTTCTCCAGAGCGCCGTGACGTCCGCCGCAGCGGGTCAGCGCGATCGTGCGCGGTCCGGCCAGGACGGTGCGGACGCGGCCCTCCTCGAGCTCGTCGAGCTCGGCCACCTTGAACCAGCTGAGATCGGCCGGGCGCGGTGACAGGCCGTCCCCGCGCGGCACGCGAGACTCCGCGGTCCCGGTCGACTCGGTGGGCTCCGCCGGCTCGGTGGGGCTCATGCGGCAGACACTCCGCCATAGGCGATGCCGTCCATCTGCGCCAGGCCGGCATCGAAGGTGGTGAGATCGTCCACGCAGAGGTCGGCCAGCCGCCGTCGGCCGCAGGCGCGGGCCATCACCTGCATCAGCTCGACGCTCGAGCGCAGGAAGCGCTCCAGGCGCGCGGCCGCCTCGTCCACCGGAAGCCGCGCACGCAGGTGCGGCCTCTGGGTGGCGATCCCGACCGGGCAGTTGTTCGTGTGACAGGCACGCATCCCGAGGCAGCCGATCGCCTGCAGGGCCGCGTTGGAGATCGCCACCGCGTCGGCCCCGAGCGCGAGGGCCTTGGCAAAGTCTGCAGCGGTGCGCAGGCCGCCCGTCACGATCAGGGTGACGTCGCGGCGCCCCACGCCGTCGAGGTGCCGACGAGCCCGCGCCAGGGCGGGGATGGTCGGCACCGAGATGTGGTCGCGGAAGATCAGCGGCGCGGCTCCGGTGCCCCCGCCGCGCCCGTCGAGGATGAGGTAGTCGACCCCGATCTCCAGGGCGGCGTCGATGTCGCGCTCGATGTGCTGCGCGCTCATCTTGAAGCCGATCGGGATGCCGCCGCTCGCCTGGCGAACCCGGTCGGCGAAGGCGCGGAAGTCCTCGATCGAGCTCCAATCCGGGAAGCGCGACGGCGAGACCGCCGGCGTTCCGGGGGCGAGGCCGCGCACCTCGGCGATGCGCCCCTGCACCTTCTCCCCCGGAAGGTGACCACCCGTGCCGGTCTTGGCCCCCTGGCCGCCCTTGAAGTGGAAGGCCTGGACGAGCGGCAGGACGTCAAAGGACCAGCCGAAGCGGGCGCTCGCCAGCTCATAGAAGTACCGGCTGTTGGCCGCGTTCTCCTCCGGCAGCATGCCGCCCTCGCCCGAGCAGATCCCGGTGCCCGCCAGTTCCGCGCCCTTGGCCAGGGCCGTCTTGGCCTCCAGCGAGAGCGCGCCGAAGCTCATGTCGCTGACGAGCAGGGGGATCTCGAGCTGCAGCGGCCTGGCGGCGTTCGGGCCGATCACCACCCCGGTCGGCACCGCCTCGTCGTCGAGCAGGGGAAAGCGGTGCAGCTGCGCGGTGACGAACTGGATGCTGTCCCAGCTCGGCAGCTGCTGCCGCGGGACCCCCATCGCGCCGACGGGTCCGTGGTGTCCGGTGCGGCTCAGTCCGTGCTGCGCGAGCTCGCGGATATCGGCGACGAACGGCTCCTCCTCCGGCGCGCCGTGCGGATCCTGATATCGGCCCTGGTAGGCGTCCGGCGCAAACGGCTGCGGGTTGGCGAGCAGGAACGCCTCGATCTCACGCCGGTCGACGTACACCGCGCCATCCTCGACCCAGCTCGTGAAGGCGGCCAGCCGCTGACTGTTGTCGTAGGCCGAGACGCCCGTGTCAATCCGGTAGTCCCAGCCGTGCAGGCCGCAGACCAGGTTCTCCCCCTCCACCCGTCCGTCGGCGAGCAGCGCGCCGCGGTGCTGACAGCGCCCGTAGAGCACGCTGAGCTCCTCGCCGCGGCGGACGATGACGAGCTCGAGTCCCTCGACCTGGGCGCCAACCGGCTCCCGGTCGGGCAGCTCGCTCCAGCTCGCCACCACGACGGGACTGCGCACGTCAGCCTCGGTCGCCATCCCTCAGGCCCCCCTCGTCGAACAGTGGAGCTCCGCCGGCTCCGCGGGCATCATATCCCGGGGGACGTCGGGGCGGAGCAGGTCCGCCCGCGGCGCCCGGGCCGGGCCCACGAGCCCGGCCCGGCGCACCCTCGGATCAGATCAGGCCGAGCTCCCGGACCGCCTCGCGCTCCTCCGCCAGCTCGGCCACGGAACGGTCGATGCGCCCGCGCGAGAACTCGCTGATCTCGAGTCCCTGGACGATCGAGTACTCGCCACCGGAGCAGGTGACCGGGAAGCTCGAGATCAGCCCCTCCTGCACCCCATAGGAGCCGTCGGAGGGAATGGCCATCGACACCCAGTCGCCCGGAGCGGTCCCGAGCACCCAGTCGTGCACGTGATCGATGGCGGCGCTCGCCGCCGAGGCGGCGCTCGAGGCGCCACGCGCCTCGATGATCGCGGCCCCGCGCTTCTGGACGGTCGGGATGAAGTCGCCCTCGAGCCACGCCTGATCGTTGATCGCCTCCGCCGGGGCGGCCCCGGCCACCTTGGCGTGGAAGATGTCGGGGTACTGGGTCGCCGAGTGGTTCCCCCAGATCGTCATGTTGGTGACCTCGCCGACCGCCGCCCCGGTCCGCTTCGCCAGCTGGGCGATCGCGCGGTTGTGGTCCAGGCGCGTCATGGCGGTGAACCGCTGCGCGGGAATGTCCGGCGCGTTCTGCTGTGCGATCAGCGCGTTGGTGTTGGCCGGGTTGCCCACGACGAGGACGCGGATGTCCGAGGCGGCGTGCGCGTTCAGCGCCTGCCCCTGCGGCTTGAAGATCCCGCCGTTGGCCTCGAGCAGGTCCCCGCGCTCCATGCCGGCGGTGCGGGGACGCGCGCCGACGAGCAGCGCGACGCTCGCGCCGTCGAAGGCTCGGTTGGGATCGTCGCTGATGTCGATGCCCGAGAGCAGCGGAAACGCGCAGTCATCGAGCTCCATCGCCGTTCCCTCGGCCGCCTTCACGGCGGCGGGCACCTCCAGCAGGGAGAGGTGCACCGGCGTCTCGGGACCGAGGAGTGCGCCGCTGGCGATCCGGAACAGCAGGGCGTAGCCGATCTGTCCGGCCGCGCCGGTGACGGCTACCTTGACGGGGGTCTGGCTCATGTCATCTCCGTGTCTCGATCTCAGAACAGCGGAGATTCAGGCTACGCCAAGTCGAGCTGGTACACCTCGGCGAGCTTCTCCCGCAGATAGGCGATGAACGGGCCGACCCGGACCGGCTCGCCCACCACCCGCCCCAGCAGCTCGCGGTCGCCGTAGCGGGAGCCGTGGCGGTGCACCTGCTCGCGCAGCCACTCCCGCAGCGGCCACAGGTCGGCGCGAGCGAGCTGGTCCTCGAGCTCCGGGATGTCCCGGCGGATGCGGGCCCACAGCTGCCCCGCGATCAGGTTGCCGATGGCGTAGGCGGGGAAATAGCCGACGAGCGCCTCGGACCAGTGCACGTCCTGCATCACGCCCTCATCGTGCGAGGCGACCTCGACACCGAGGTACTCGGCCATCTTCGCGTTCCAGGCCTCCGGCAGATCGGAGACGTCGAGCGCGCCGCCGAGCAGCGCCAGCTCGAGCTCGAAGCGGGCGACGATGTGCAGGCCGTACGTGGTCTCGTCGGCCTCGATGCGGATCGTCGAGGGCTGCACCGTGTTCACCGCGCGGAAGAGCGCCTCCGGGGCGAGTCCGTCCAGCGCACCGCGCGCGTGCTCGGCCAGCACCGGTGCGAGAGCGGCGCAGAAGGCGCGGCTGCGCCCCACCATGTTCTCCCACAGCCGGCTCTGCGACTCGTGGATCGCGCTCGAGCGGATCGTCCCGAGCGGGGTGCGCTGCAGCTCGGGCGCGATCCCCGCCTCGTACAGGCCATGTCCGCACTCGTGCATCGCGGCGTACAGGGCGGTCGGGAAGTAGCTCTCGACGTAGCGTGTCGTCAGCCGGACGTCGTGCACGGAGAAGCTCTGCTCGAACGGGTGCACGGTGTCGTCCAGACGCCAGCCCGCGTCGCTGAACCCCATCCAATGCAGCACCCGGTCCACGAGACGGCGCTGGTCCTCGACCGCGAAGCGGACGTGCAGGGGCGAGCGGTCCACCGGACGCGGGGCGAGCTGCTCGATCAGGGGGACGAGCGCGTCCCGCATCTCGCCGAGCAGACGGGTGACCTCGCCGGTGCGCATGCCCGGCGCGAAGTCGTCGAGCACCACGTCATACGGGTGCTCCTGACCGTCGAAGCACGACACATACTCACGTGTCAGCCGGAAGTTGCGCTCGAGCGCGGGCGCAAAGGTGGCGAAGTCATCGGTCTCGCGCGCCTGCACCCAGATGCGGTAGCCGTCCGATGCGGCCGTGGTGCGGGCGGCGGCAAGATCGGCCGGGACCTGTCGGCTCTTGTCGTACAGGCGGCGCGCCTCCGACACGATCCGGGCATCGATCGAATCGGGCGGTCCAGCCGCCCGCTCCGCCTCCGCCGCCTCGATCAGCTCACCCGTCCGTGCCGAGATGAAGCGCTCGTGCGTGATCCGCTCGAGCGTCGCCAGTTGCTCGGTGCGGGAATCGGCGCCGCGCCGGGGCATCATCGTCTGCTTGTCCCACTGCAGCAGCGCCGCCGCGCGACGCAGGTCGGAGATCTCCCCGAGCCAGTCGCGCAGGTCCGCCATCGCCTTCCCCATCCTCACTCCCCCACGTTGCTCACCTCGGCCTGTGCCACCATTGCAGCATGTTCCGGCGGACCCGCTCGATCAAGCTGATGTCGGTGGCCGGCATCCGGATCGGTGTGGATGGCACATGGTTCGCCATGCTGTTCCTCCTCATCTTCCTGCTGTCCGGGTCTTTCCGTGACGCCCTGCACTCCTCTCAGTACGTCGCCTACCTGACCACCGTCGTCACCGTGCTGCTCTTCTTCGGCTCGCTGATCGTGCACGAGCTGGGGCACGCCATCGCCGCCCGTCACGAGGGCGTCCAGGTGCAGCGCATCGAGCTGTTCCTCTTCGGTGGCACCACCTACATGAGCCGTGACGCGCAGACGCCCGGGGAGGAGTTCCGGATCGCCGCGGCCGGTCCGCTCGGCACGCTGCTCTTCATCGCCGTGTGCCTCGGCGTCGACCTGGCCCTCGTCGGGCCCCACCGGCTGCTGCACGCGGTCGAGCTCGACGGCACGGTCCCGATCACCCCGGTGCTGCTCGCGCTCAGCTGGCTGCTGCCGATGAACATCCTCATCCTCCTCTTCAACATCGTCCCGGCCTACCCGCTGGACGGCGGCAGGATCGCGCGGGCGGCCATCTGGAAGCTCACGGGTGACAAGCTGCGCGGGACGCGGTCGGCGGCCCGCATGGGCGAGGGGTTCGCGATCCTGCTCGGCGGCTTCGGGCTCTACAGCACGTTGCGCAACACCGGGTTCGTGGGGATCTGGCTGATGCTGCTCGCCTTCATGATCTGGCAGTCCGCGCGGATGGCCCTGAGCGGCACATCGGTCGCCTCGCAGGTTCAGGACGTGCGAGTGGCCGACGTGATGGACCACGAGCCGATCGTGATCCGCGGCACGAGCACGGTGCAGCAGGCCTACGACGAGGCGTTCCTGCGCTACGGCAGCGAGTGGCTGCCGGTCATCGACGGCGACGGGCGCTTCATCGGCATCGCCCGCCGGGAGCGCGCGCAGGAGCTCGTGCTCGCCGATCAGGGCTCCGCCACCGTCGGGTCGATCCTCGAACCCGACAGCGGACGCCTCTCGATCTTCGAGGAGCGACCGCTCACCGACCTGCTCGCCCTCGAGTCGCTCGGCCGACTCGGCGCGGTGATCGCCACCGACGACCACAACGTGCTCACCGGACTCGTGACCGTCGACCAGGTGCGCCGGGCGCTCGAGTCCGTGCTCGCCAAGCCGGCGGCCCGGTAGACCGCTACGCGGCGGCCGGCTGCCCGCTCGAGCGGAGCAGGCCGTCGCTCAGCAGCAGCTCCGCGATCTGCACCGCGTTGGTCGCCGCGCCCTTGCGCAGGTTGTCGGCCACGACGAACATCGCCAGCCCGTTGGGGTGTGTGGGGTCCCGGCGCAGCCGCCCGACGAAGACCTCGTCCCGACCCGCCGCGCGCAGCGGCGAGGGGACGTCCTCCAGGATCACCCCCGGCGCGGCGGCGAGCAGCTCGCGGGCCCGCTGCACCGACAGGGGCCGGCGCGTCTCCAGGTTCACCGACTCCGAGTGGCCGATGCGGACCGGCACGCGGACGCACGTCACCGCCACCGCGATGTCAGGGTCCTCGAGGATCTTGACCGTCTCGAACATCATCTTGCGTTCCTCGTCGGTGTGGTCGTCGCCCTCGGCGAAGTTGCCCGCGGCGCCGATCACGTTGAAGGCGATGTGATCCGGATAGATGCTCGGGTCCGGCAGCGGCTCCCCGTCCAGCGCCGCGCGCGCCTCGGCGGCGAGCGCCTCGAGCGCGCGCTGCCCGGTGCCGGAGACCGACTGATACGTGGAGACGACCAGCCGGGCGATGCCCGCCTCGCGATGGATCGGGGCGAGCGCGACCATCAGCTGCATCGTCGAGCAGTTCGGGTTGGCGATCAGACCGTGGTGGCCACGCAGCGCGTGCGGGTTCACCTCCGAGACGACGAGCGGCACGTCCGGATCACGGCGGAACGCGGAGGAGTTGTCGATCACGGTGGCCCCGGCCTGCACGAAGCGTGGAGCCCACTCCCGCGAGGTACCGCCGCCGGCCGAGAAGAGCGCAATATCGATGCCGCGCAGGTCGGCCGTGTCATCCAGCGCGCGCACCGTCCGCCCGTCGATCACGCGCCCCGCCGAGCGCGGCGTCGCGAACAGGATGAGCTCGTTGTCCCGATCGAGCCCACGCTCCCGCAGGCACTCGAGCATCACGGTGCCGACGGCGCCCGTGGCCCCGACGACCGCGATGCGGTGGCCGACGCCACCGGCCAGCGGGCCGGTGGCGGAGGACTCGGCGCTCACCGCGCCTCCTCCCCCAGCGCGCCCTCCCGCTTCACGTCGCTGGCGGAGAGGCCGAACGCGGTGTGCAGCGCGTTGACGGCCCGCGGCACCGATTCGGCCCGGATCAGGCAGGTGATCTTGATCGGCGAGGTGTTGATCAGCTCGATGTTGATCTCCTCGCCGGCGAGCACGCGGAAGACC
This sequence comes from Solirubrobacterales bacterium, assembly GCA_027451345.1. Classification (GTDB taxonomy): domain Bacteria; phylum Actinomycetota; class Thermoleophilia; order Solirubrobacterales; family Solirubrobacteraceae; genus Palsa-465. Next base: position 6,363 of record DAIDJO010000083.1, on the reverse strand, counting down.
TTCGCGGCGACGCCCGGGTGGGAACGCATGCCGGCGCCGATGATCGACACCTTCCCCACCTCCGGGTCAGTCTCGAGCTTCGCCCCGCCGAACCGTTCGATCACCGGCGCGAGGGTGGTCTCGGCGGTGCGCAGGTCGTCGCTGCCGCACGTGAAGGACACCTCCGCCTCGAGGCCGGCGGTGCGTGGCTCGTTCTGCACGATCGTGTCGACGTTGACGTTCGCCTCGGCGAGCGCCTCGAAGATCTCGGCGGCAGCCCCCGGCCGATCCGGGACGCCGACGACCGTGATCCGAGCCTCCTCGGTCGAGTGCGTCACGGCGGTGATCAGCGGGTGCTCCATCGTCTCGTCCTCTCCAATCACATAGGTACCGGGCCCATCCTCGAAGCTCGAGCGGCAGTGGATCCGCACGCCGTGCGTGCGGGCGTACTCCACCGAGCGCAACTGCAGCACCTTCGCGCCCGACGCGGCCATCTCGAGCATCTCCTCGAAGGAGACCAGCGGCAGCTTGCGGGCATCGGGGACGATCCGCGGGTCCGCGCTGAAGACGCCGCTGACGTCGGTGTAGATCTCGCAGACCTCCGCTCCGACCGCGGCCGCCAGGGCGACCGCCGTGGTGTCCGAGCCGCCGCGTCCGAGCGTCGTCACGTCGCGGCTCGTGGAGACCCCCTGGAAGCCCGCCACGAGCACGATCTTGTCCTGCTCGAGCGCCTCGACGATCCGCTCGGCCCGCACGTCGAGGATGCGAGCCTTGGTGTGCGAGGTGTCCGTGACGATCCCGGCCTGCGAGCCCGTCAGGCTGATCGCGCGGTGGCCGAGGTCGTTGATCGCCATCGCGCACAGCGCGCAGGAGATGCGCTCGCCCGTGGAGAGCAGCATGTCCATCTCGCGCGGGTCGGGGTGGGGCGAGACCTCCTCGGCGGCCCGGATCAGCTCGTCGGTCGTGTGGCCGCGGGCCGACAGCACGGCGACGACCCGGTGCCCCGCCTCCCGCTGGGCGACGATCCGTCGCGCCGCGCGCTTGATCCGCTCGGCGTCGGCGACCGAGGTGCCACCGAACTTCATCACGATCGTGGGCTGGGGCAGCATCGCCCCTGAGGTTACGAGGTCGCGCCGTGCGGTAGCCGTCGGCGAGCCCTCCGACCGTCGGAGCCACGCGCCCTCAGAGGGCCCGACCGGACTCAGAGCGCCCCACTGGGCTCAGAGCGCCCCCACTGGGCTCAGAGCGCGCGCCGCCCGGCGAAGGCACGGCCGAGCGTGAGCTCGTCCGCGTACTCGAGGTCGGCGCCGACCGGGAGCCCGGACGCCAGGCGGGTGACGGTCAGCTCCGGTGCGATGGCGCGCAGCCCCGCGGCGATGTGCAGCGCGGTCGCCTCGCCGGTGGTGGTGGGGTTGGTGGCGATCACGATCTCGCGTACGCTCCCGGCGCGCACGCGGGCGTAGAGCGGCTCGATCCGCAGGTCCTCTGGGTCGATGCCGTCGATCGGGGACAGCGCCCCGCCGAGCACGTGGTAGCGACCGCGGAACTCGTGTGTGCGCTCGATCGAGATCACGTCGACCGGCTCCTCGACGACGCAGATCAGGTCAGGGTCGCGCCGCTCGTCCTCGCAGATCCGGCAGCGCGGCCCCTCGGCGAGGTTGAAGCAGATCTCGCAGAATCCGATCTTCTCCTTCACCTCCCGGATCGCCTCGGCCAGGGCGGTGGCGTCCTCCTCGCTCGCGCGGAGCAGATGGAAGGCGAGCCGCTGCGCGGTGCGGCCACCGACACCCGGAAGCTTCGACAACTCGGTGATCAGCCGCTGCAGCGGCGGCGCGTACGTGCTCACGGTCCTCCCGTGCTCTGCCCGCGAGCGGGGCTAGAACCCCGGTAGCCCGAGCCCGCCGAGCCCGCCGGCGAGCCCGCCGAGGTCGCCCGCGGCGGCCCCGAGCTTCTTGGCCTGCAGCTCCTGGGCGGCCTGCAGCCCCTGGTTGACCGCGGCGAGCACGAGGTCGGCGAGCATCTCCGGGTCGTCGGGATCGACCGCCTCGGGCGCGATCCGGATCGACTTGAAGACGAGCTCGCCGGTGACCTCGACGGTCACCGCCCCGCCGCCGACGGTCGCCTCGACCGTCTCGGACTTGAGCTCCTCCTGCGCCCTGGCCATGTCGGCCTGCATCTTCTGGACCTGCTTCAACATCTGCTGCATGTTGGGCTGAGGCATCAGCTCTCCCCCTCCGGGTCGTCGTCCAAGATCTCTTCTGCACTGAACTCGTCCATGAAGCGCTGCACGAGCTCCTCGTCGCTCATCGGCCGCAGCGGCGCCACCGCCTCCACCTCGTCGACCGGCTCGGCCGGCTCGGCCAGCTCGTACCGCAGCGCGAGGGGGAGTCCGGTCACGTTCCGCACCGCCTCGGCCGTGGTCCGCCGATAATCGTCCTGCTCGGCCTTGCGCTTGTAGAACGCCGCCTCCGCCGGGAATGAGAGCACGAGCTCCCGTTCGGTGACCGAGGTCGGGCGCGCCGAGTCGAGCAGCACGCCGAGCATCGCGTTGCCGCCGCGCACCAGCTCGACCACGGCCGGCCACATGCGCCGCATGTCGTCGATCGCAGCGGCGATCGACGGCGCCGCCGTTCCGTTCTCCGTTGGGTTCGACGGACCGGACGGCTCCGGCACGGTGGCCAGCCCGGACGCCGCGGTGGGTGACTGGCTCAGTCCGGCCGGCTTGGGGTCGTCCCACTCCGAGGCGAAGGGATCGTCGTCGTACTCCGGTGGCGAGGTGGGCGGCGCGGGCGCCGGCGCGACCGCAGGGGCCGGCGCCACGGCAGGAGCCGGCACGGCCGCCGGTTCCGGCGCGACCGCAGGGGCCGGCGCCACCGCAGGAGCCGGCGCGACCGCCGGTTCCGGCGCAACCGCAGGGGCCGGCGCCACCGCAGGAGCCGGCGCGACCGCCGCGGGTCGATCCGCGCCACGCTCCAACCGCTCGATCCGCGCGAGCAGCGCGGACATCGAGGGGTCCATCTCCGGGGCGGCGGCCCGGATCAGCGCCAGCTCGAGCTGGATGAGCGGCTGAGCGCCGTTGGCGCTCGCCTCCAGCGCCGAGGAGACGAGATCGAGCAGGCGGACGGCGTCGGTCTGGCCGAGGGTGGCGCTCTGCGCCATGAGGCGCTCGTCGCGCTCGACGGTGACGCGGAGCTCGGCCGGTACCTCACCAAGGACCTGCACGGTGAGCAGCTCGCGGGCGTGCACCTCGAGGTCGCGCAGCACCTGCCCCGGGTCGCGACCGGAGCCGGCGAGCGCGGCGGTCGCCCGCAGGGCGGCGGCGGGATCCCGGGCGACGATCGCGTCCACCGCGGCGAACAGCTGCTCGCCGTCGGTCACCCCGAGCACGGTGAGCACGTCCTGCGGGCCGATCGCCGCATCGCCGGCGTAGGTGACGAGCTGCTCGAGCGTTCCGAGCGCGTCACGGAAGGAACCGGTCGCGTGGCGCGCGATCAGCGCGGCGGCGCTCTCCTCGATGGCGATCGACTCGGCCGCCGCGACCCGCCGGACCACGGTCGCCACCTGCTCGGCCGTGGGCCGGCCGAAATCGAAGCGATGGCAGCGATCCACGACGGTCGGCAGGACCTTCTGCGCCTCCGTGGTGGCGAGCACGAACACGGTGCGCGGCGGCGGCTCCTCGAGGGTCTTGAGGAAGGCGTTCCAGGCCTGCGTCGAGAGCATGTGGGCCTCGTCGAGGATGTAGACCTTGTGGCGTCCGGAGACCGGCGCGTAGGCGACCTTCTCGCGCAGATCGCGGATGTCATCGACGGAGTTGTTCGACGCCGCGTCCATCTCGATCACGTCGAGCGAGGTGGCGCTGGCGATGGCCACGCAGGAATCACAGGTCCCGCACGGCGTGACGGTCGGGCCGTTCACGCAGTTCAGGCATGCGGCCAGGATCTTCGCCATGCTCGTCTTGCCGGTCCCTCGGGAGCCGACGAACAGGTACGCGTGGTGGATCTGATCGCGCTGCACGGCGTGCGAGAGCGTGCGCACGACGTGCTCCTGCCCCACCACGTCGGCGAACGTGCGCGGCCGGTGACGGCGGTAGAGCGAGGGACCTGCGGACACGGACGCCTGAGTCTAGTGCGCGAGCGGTGAGGCCCTGCCGTGGCGCGCTCGCCGCTGCTTCGCGCGTCCGCGGGCGCGCAGGAGGGCGGAAACGGATCGTGCACCCTCGGTCGTGGTGTCGGCCCGCGGGGCGGTCCTGTGGGTGACTCCGACCTGGCACCCCCTTCGCGCCTGTAGGTGACCGCTTAAGGCTGCTTCCTTCCGGACCTGACCTGGTTCACGGGCCTCCATCGCTTTGGGACCAGACCATCACCGCCACACGCAGGATGCGGTCCGCGAACGTCCACCCCTCGGGAGGGGATTCAGCCTCGCTGGAGCGGATTGCGAGTTACAGGGCACCGCTAGCGCCCCGCCTAGCACGATCCGTCCCTGATCCTAGAGGCTGCGCCCCCGATCTGCACGGCGAGTTGCCGGGATGCGGGCCGGCGATCGTATGCCGATACTCTGCCAGCATGGCTATTGGCGTTGTCGGTCTCGGATATGTCGGCCTCCCGCTCGTCGTCGCGTTCGCGGAGGCGGGCGAGGAGGTCATCGCGGTCGATATCGACCAGCGCAAGGTCGATGCGATCGGCCGGGGAGAGTCCTACATCGAGGACATCCCGTCGGAGCAGCTGAGCGCGGTCCGCTCGCGGATCCACGCGACGACGCACTATTCCCCGCTCGCCCGCACGGAGGCGGTGATCGTCTGCGTGCCCACGCCGCTGAACGCCAACCGCGAGCCGGACCTGACCCCGCTGGAGGCGTCGGCCGAGGCGCTCTCACACGTCGTGCAGGAGGGGCAGCTGGTCGTGCTCGAATCGACCACGTACCCGGGCACCACCCGCGAGCTGCTCGTGCCGGTGCTCGAGCGCAACTCGTCGCTGACCGTCGGCCGGGACCTGAACGTCGCCTTCTCACCCGAGCGCGTCGACCCCGGTCGCACCGATTACACGCTCGCGAACACGCCGAAGGTGATCGGCGGGATCACCGACGCCTGCACCGAGCGCGCGGCCGAGCTCTACGGACGGGTCTGCGAGCACATCGAGCGCGTCTCCACGCCGGAGGCGGCCGAGATGACGAAACTGCTCGAGAACATCTTCCGCTCGGTGAACATCGCGCTGATGAACGAGCTCGCCATGCTCGCCGAGCGGATGGGCATCGACATCTGGGAGGTCGTGGACGCCGCCTCGACGAAGCCCTACGGGTTCATGCGCTTCGAGCCCGGGCCCGGCATGGGGGGCCACTGCCTCCCCGTCGATCCGTTCTACCTGACCTGGCGTGCCCGCGAGTTCCAGATGTCAACCGAGTTCATCGAGCTCGCCGGCAAGATCAACCAGCAGATGCCGTACTACTGCGTCGAGCGCATCGAGCTCGCCCTCAACGACGTGGCGAAGCCGATCAAGGGCTCGAAGATCGCCCTCCTCGGCGTCGCCTACAAGGGCGGCATCGGCGACATCCGCGAGTCACCGGCGCTGCGGATCATCGACGTGCTGCGCCGGCGCGGCGCGAACCTCGTCTACCACGACCCGTTCGTGCCGGAGCTGCGCCGGTTCGGCCTGCGCAGCACGGCGCTTGAGGCCGCGCTCGACGCCGCCGACGCGGTGGTGCTCGTGACGGCGCACCCGGACATCGACCACGGACGGATCGCGCGCGACGCCGCGCTGTTCATCGACCTGCGCGGGGTCACCCGCGGCACCCCGGGCGAGAACGTCGTGCGCCTCTGAGCCGACGCTCAGGCCTCGTCGGCGAGCTGCTCGAGGGCCTCGCGCGCGGCTCGCCGCCCCGCCTCGCGGGCACGATCGATCTGGTGGAACTCGAGCAGGCCGACGCCCTCGTTCCGGGGCCGGATGAGCAGCGCGGCGTCGGCCAGCCCGTCCCCGCTGCCGAGCTTGTTGCCCAGGAACATCACCCGCATCAGGGTCTCTGCGAGCGGCGGCAGGCGCTGCTGCCGGCCCGGCCCGTCGGCGGGACGCTCCTGCAGGCCGGCACGAATGTCCACGGCGACGATCGGGCCCTCGGCGAGCTCGGCCATCGTGCCGACCGGCAGGTTGTCCAGGATCGCGCCGTCCACGACCAGGGTGCCGTCGACCACCCGCGGCGGGATCAGGACGGGCAGCGCGATGCTCGCGGTGACGGCGTCATACAGGGAGCCGTGTCGGTGGACGATCCGCTCGCCGCTGCGCAGATCGGCGGCGACGGCGAAGAAGGAGAGGGGGAGCTCGGGGATCGCCTGGGATCCGAAGACGCGCCGCACCATCGCCTCCCCGCGCTGGCCGCGCAGGATCGCATGGCGCG
>DAIDJO010000082.1 GCA_027451345.1 Solirubrobacterales bacterium | reverse complement strand
TACTCCCGATCCCCAGACCTGCGTATTGTCGTGCTCACATGCATCGCACCCGTCTGCCGGGCTGGTCTTCCCATAACCGCACCATACCGCACCCACCAGACAGATAGTCGTGGGTACACACCAACGACACAAAAAACCGGGGATTCCCCCATCAACACAGGGATCCCGGCACCTACCACGGCTGGCTACAGGGGGAACTTCGGGCTAGGCGGACGGCTCGCCGAAGATCGCCGAGGTGTCGACGTGGCGGAGGATCTGCTGGCCGCACTGCCAGCAGAAGCTGGCGTTCGCCGAATGGGGCGCGCCGCAGTGGCTGCAGGCGCCCGCCGTGCCGGCAGTCTCGTGCTTGAGGATGCGGTCGACCTCGGCCAGCTTCGCCTCAACGTCCTGGAGCGCGGCCGCCTGGCGAACGATGACATCGACGCGGATCCGGTCGCGGATCGCCATCTCGTAGACGAGGCCACCCAGGTCCCACTGCAGCTCCGCCACGCGGGTGTGAAGCTGATCGCGCGTGCGGTGGAGGTCGACGATCGGTTCCTCGACGGCGATGGCGGTTGGCGTGTCGGAGCTCGTGGACATGGGAGCAGGTTCCTTGGTCGGTGGAAGCGAGCGGTCAGCCGCCGGTGGAGAACAGGTTGCCGCCCGAGGAGCCGCCACCCGAGGAGGCGCCACCCGACGTCGTCGACGCGGAGCTCCTGTGCGTCGTGCCGCCGGCGGCGCTCGAACTCGCTCCGGCCGTGCCGGAGACGACGCCGCCCGCGACGGCGACCTTCGGCGTGGTGGTCGTCCCGTGGCCGATCAGCACGCCAACACCCACCGCGACGAGCACCGTGAGCAGAGCGAGCAGGAGCTGCAGGCGCGTGATCGCGGCACCGGCGGCCCGCCCGACGGGGCTCGGCGACGCGGCCGGCATCGGCCGGGCGAGCGTGAACCGGGGATTGCCGCGGCGGGTACCGCACTCGACGCAGTAGCGCTGGTCGACCGCGAGCTGCGCGTCACAGACCGCGCAGCGATCGGCGGCGGCGCCGGCCAGGAGCGAGCCGGCGGCGGGACCTGGGCCCGCGTCGGGGGCCGGCGCGGCGGGTGGAGTGGCCGGCTGGCCCTCGGTGGATTCGGTGGAGAGGCTCATGGTGTCGCGCCCAGGCTAACCAAGGAGGCGACGCAGCTTGTGAACATGGCGTGAATGCGGACGATGCCGATGTCCCGCAGTGGCGAGGGGCCGATGCTGTGCATCGGCCCCTCGCGGACTGCTGCGGCTCGTACGCCCGTGACGAACGGCTACCGGCCGACGAGCGTGATCGTCGTGCGCTTCAGCGTCTGGCCGAAGCTGTTCGCGGTCACGACGATCCGGGCGGAGGCGTGGCGCCCGGCCGCCTGGACACCGGCCCCGTTGAGGGTGAGGGTCAGCATCCGGTCGACGTGCGGGCGGAGCTTCACGCGGGCGGCGGCGACCGCCTTGCCGCCGACCGTCAGCTTGAGCCGCATCTGGGCGAGGAAGCCGCTGCGGTTCGTCAGCCGCACCATCGCCTGGTTGCCGCTCACCTTGGCGTTCGCGCCGACGGCGACCTCACCGAGGGGCGGGGTGGTGAACTCGCCGTTCGGGCTCTGGTAGAAGTCGACGCCGTTGGCGTTGCCGTACTGGTAGACGCAGGGGCCCTGCACCGGCGCCGTGGGCAGATACTGCGTGATGTACGGCGTCGGGTAGCAGGAGTAGCTGGGGCTCGCCGCCGTGCCGACGTTGACGTTCTCCGCGTTGTCGGTCGTGCCCGGCTGATCGACGATCCAGTAGTAGTACTTCGTCCCCGGCTTCAGCGGGGTCTGGCTCGAGTTCCTCTGGGCGGCCGCGCCATACGCGCCCACCGAGCTCGCCACCGAGGTCAGGCCTGGCCCCGTGCCGATCTCCATCGAGGTGCCGAAGATGACGTCCGAGCCGGGGGTGCCGCCGTTGGCGACGTAATCGGAGACGGGATCGAGCTCGAACTCGACGTTCGAGTAGTTGTCGGCGCCGGCGTTGGAGAACGACTTCGAACCGATCCACACCGTGGAGCTCGAGCCGCTGGCGGGCAGCCCCTCGATGAAGTCGGTCGCGTTCGAGGAACCCGAGTTGATGATGTTCACCCCGGCCGTCCAGGTGAAGTCGGCTCCCGCCAGCGCGGTGAAGGCGACCGCCGGATTGCCGCCGGTGTCGACCGATCCGTGCAGCACCGCCGACTCCGGGGTGAGATCGGAGACGCCGGTCACGATCGGGGACTGCACGAAGTACTGGGTGTCGGCAGCACTGGCGGCCGGCACGGCGACGAGCCCGCAGGCGCCCACGGCGAGAGCCGCGATCAGGGCGGAGCGGGAGTGCTTACTCGTCAATTTCCATCCTCCTATGGTTGTCGCCGCCGCGAGCGGGACCCGAGTCGCTCCGGCGGTGGTCGTCAAGCCTCGTGTTGAGTCCGGCCGCCCGGTGCAAGGTGCGAGTGCACACCCACCCCGAGGCGCGGCAAAACTAGCACCGGATGGGTGAGGAGTTGACGTCCGTTCCGCGGTCAGCCCAGTGTTTACGGGGCTTCAGAGGTGTCAGGTCACAAACAATTAACAACTGACGCACAGTTGTCACAAATTGGTAACAAGTGTGCCTCGCGTGGCCGGCGCCCCCGGGGCGCTCCGTGCGGTCGCCTCAGCGCAGCCGCCGCCCGTAGTACGCCCGGGACAGGCGCCCCAGCAGCGCCGTCACGCGACGGCTGTATGGGAACATGAAGACCTCGCGCCGGAGCCCGAAGCCGCTCACCATCAGCGACTGCACCCGGCAGTACTTGCGGATGCCGGCCGCGCCGTGCCGGGTGCTGAGGCCGGACGCCTTCCAGCCGCCCATCGGCAGGTTGAGGGCGAAGTAGTTGAGCTGGGCGGTGTTCACGCAGACGGCGCCCGCCTCGAGCCGCCGTGCGATCGCCTCGCCCCGCGGGGTGTCGCGGGTGAAGACGCTCGCCTGCAGACCGTAGCTGGAGTCGTTGGCCAGGGCGACGGCCTCCTCCACGTCGGCCACCCGCATGATCGGCAGCACCGGCCCGAACGTCTCCTCCCGCATCGTCTCCATCGTGTGATCGACGTCGACGAGCACCGTCGGCTCGTAGAACTGACCGGCGCCCGTGGGCCGGACGCGACCGCCCACGAGCACCCGCGCCCCCTTCCGCACCGCGTCGCGCACGTGCCGGTCGATCGTCTCGAGCTGGGGGGGGAAGATGATCGCCCCGACATCGACGCTCCCGGGTCCCGCGGGGGGCCCCTGGCGCAGCCGCGCGACCTTCTCGGTCACGCGCGCCACGAACTCCTCGTACACCGGCGCCTCGACATAAACCCGCTCGACCGAGATGCACACCTGGCCGGCGTTGTTCATCGAGTAGTACGCGGCCGCGGTGGCCGCCTTCTCGATGTCGGCGTCGGCGCAGACGATCATCGGGTCGTTGCCGCCGAGCTCCAGGTGGCAGGGGGTGAGCGCCTCGGCCGCGGCCCGGGCCACGATCCGGCCCGTGCGCGTGGAGCCGGTGAACATGACGCAGTCGACCTCGCCGACCAGGGCCGCCCCCGTCGAGCCGTCGCCGGTGGCGACCTGGAAGACGCCGTCGGGCAGGCCGCAGGCCTCGAACATCTCGGCCATCAGCAGCGAGCTGAGCGGAGTCACGTCACTGGGCTTGAGGATCACGCTGTTGCCGGCCATCAGCGCCGGGATGCAGTCGCCGAAGCCGTTGACCAGCGGGAAGTTCCACGGCCCGATCACACCGACGACCCCGACGGGCACATAGCGCAGCACGAGCCGGCGACCCACCACGGCCGGGTTGCCCCAGTAGTGGGCGTGCTCCTCGGCGAGGTAGGCCTCGGCATGGCGCGCCCAGAACCCGAGCGACTGGACGACGTAGCCGTGATCGGTCAGCTGGGCGTCCTCGTAGGTCTTGCCGGTCTCATCGGTCACGGTCGCGATGACCCGCTCGGCGTGATCGAGCATCCAGCGCTGGGCGCGGCGCATCACGGCCGCGCGCCGGGCGAAGCCGAGCTCCGCCCAGGCCGGCTGGGCGGCGCGCGCCCGCTGCCCCAGGGTGCTCACCGCGGCGGCGTCGAGGATCGGGACGGTCCCGATCGTCTCGCCGGTGGCGGGGTTCTCGACGGTGATGACGCTCATCGGCAGATCGACCTCCCCCGGTGGTGGCCTCGTCGCAGCGCTAGTCGCCGAGCTCCACCGACTCGATGATCGCCGGCTCCTGCGGCCGGTCGCGCGCGTCGGTGGGAAGCCCCTCGATCGCGTCGACCGCGTCCATGCCGTCGGTCACCCGGCCAAAGACGGTGTGCTTGCCGTCGAGCCACGGGGCGGAGTCGGTGGTGACGATGAAGAACTGCGACCCGTTCGTGTTCGGGCCGGCGTTCGCCATCGCGATCGCGCCGCGCACGACCTTGTGCTGGTTGAACTCGTCCTCGAAGGTGTAGCCGGGCCCGCCGGTGCCCGTGCCCTGCGGGCAGCCGCCCTGGATCATGAAGTCGCGGATGACCCGGTGAAAGCCGAGACCGTCGTAAAAGCGCTCAGAGGAGAGCTTGCGGAAGTTCTCGACCGTCCTGGGGGCGTCCTCGTCGAAGAACTCGATGGCGATCGTGCCGTGGTTGGTGTGCAGTTTGGCTGTGCTCATGCCACAGCACCCTACCCCCTCGCCGCGATCGGCACCGATCCGGGGTCGCGGTGGCTCGGCCCGGGGCGGGCCGGGCCACCGCGACATCCCGGGGCCGGCTACGGAGCCGGAGTGGTCGTCGTCGGGGTCGGGGTCGTGGGAGTCGTCGTGACGGTGGTCGTCGACGCCGGAACTCCGGCGGAGGCGAGCGCCGTCGCGTAGATCTGCCCCTGAGCCGTCACCGTCGCCGGGAGCGTCGAGGCGTGACCGGTGCTCGTGTCGGTGACAGCGGCGATGCAGTTGACGCTGGTCGGGGCGGCCGCCGTGGCGGTCGGCACGGCGACGTAGAGTGGAATCGACGCGTTCTCCACCTGCGGGTTGCCGCTCGCCGCGGGCAGGTCGAAGGTCGCGCTGCGCTGGGCCACGGTCGTGCCGACCGTCAGTCCGCAGGTCACGACGACATGCTCAGCCGGCGCGGAGCTGTCCTTGCTCGGCGTGATCGTCAGGTACGGGTTGGCCTGGACGGTGTAGGCGGAGCCGGCCGGAAGCGAGAGCGACGACACCGTCACCGGCGTGGTCGGGCTGCTCACGGCGACCGCCGCGGCCGCTGCGCTGCTCGTCTCCGACGCGCCCGGTGCGCACGTGACGTTGCCGTTCATATCGACGTTCGTGATCGCCTGGCCCGCGGCGCACCCGCTCTTCAGGCGCAGCTGCACCTCGCGGCGGTTCACGCGATAGAACCCCACCGCGCCCGGCATGATCTTCCGGGAGCCCACGGAGTTGTTCTGGAGCTTCGGGTTGGTCACCGCGAAGGTCTTCAGCTGAGCGGCCCCGACGCTGTGGGCGGGCAGCGTCACCGCGGCGTAGCTCACGCCGCCGGCGGAGAGGAACAGCGCCACGAGCGCGACGCCCATTGCAGGTGAGGGGCGGGGCAGGCGGCGGCGGGCAGAACGTGGTTCGGGCATTACGTGCCTCCAGGGTTCGTTGTCTTGTCCATGACATCGAACACGGCGGGCGGCGCCGAGTCTCGGCGGCGCTCCGAACTTGACAGAGACCCTACGCGGAGCCGGGCGTCAGGCGCGAGCGAGCTCGAGCTGCAGCGGCCGGCCGCCCACCTCGATCCCCGCGGCGGACTCGACGATGCGGTCGGCGTCCGGCGCGGGCACCTCGGCGAACGAGAAGCGGGCGAGGACCCGCACGTTGCGCACCGCCTCGCCATCCAGACCGCCCGCGCTCGTGAGGGCGTGGACGATGTCCTTGGGCTCGATCCCGTCGGCGTGACCGCCCGCGATGATCAGTTTGCGCAGGGTGAGCTCGGTCACGGTGTCACGCTCGACGTCGTGCGGCTTGGAGTGGCGCCGGGGGCGCGCCCGAACGGTCGCCGCGGGCACGCGGGCATCCTTGGCCCACGGCGCCAGCTGGACCCCGGAATGCGCCTCGATCGCCTCCACCTCGCGCCGCTGGCGGGCCTCGTAGAAGGTGATCGCCCGGCCGCTGCGTCCGACCCGGCCGGTCCGGCCGATGCGGTGCACATAGACGTCCGGCGAGTTCGGCACGTCGAAGTTGATCACGTGCGAGACGGTCGAGATGTCGAGGCCACGAGCGGCGACGTCGGTGGCCACGAGCAGCGGGGTGCGGCCATCCTTGAAGCTGATCATCACCCCGTCGCGGGCGCCCTGGGACATGTCGCCGTGCAGCGCCTTGACGTTCATCCCCTTGTCGCGCAGCGTCCGGTAGAGCTGGTCGCAGCGGATCTTCGTCCGGCAGAAGATGATCGCCTGTGTCGGCCGCTCGGCCTCGAGCACGTCGACGAGCGCCGCCACCTTGTCCTTGGAGGCGACCTCCAGGCCGAACTGCTCGACGGAGTCCACCGTGAGCGTGGCGGCCTTCACCTTCACGACGACCGGGTCGTACAGGTACTGGTCGGCGAGCCGCTGGATCTCGGGTGGCATCGTCGCACTGAAGAGCGCCGTCTGCCGGCTCGACGGCGTCAGCGAGAGGATCCGCTCGACGTCCTCCAGGAAGCCGAGGTCGAGCATCTCGTCCGCCTCGTCGAGCACGACGAAGCGGCACGCGTGAAGCATCAGCGAGTGGCGGCTGATCAGATCCTTCACGCGGCCGACCGTGCCGACCACGACGTGCCCGCCCGCGCGCAGCTGAGCCTGCTGGCTGCGGATCGGCGCGCCGCCGAAGACCGCCACCACGTCGATGCCCTTTCGCGCGCCGTAGGTGCGCAGCGCCTGGGTCACCTGGATGCAGAGCTCGCGCGTCGGGGTGAGCACCAGAGCCTGGACGTCGGGATCGGAGGGATCGACGTGGTTCATCATCGGCAGTCCGAAGGCGGCCGTCTTGCCCGACCCCGTCTGCGCCTGCCCGATGACGTCGAGTCCCTGCAGCAGGTGCGGGATCGCCTGCTCCTGAATCGGGCTCGGCTCCGAATAGCCGACATCGTGCAGCGCCGCCAACACCGGTTCTGAGAGGCCGAGCTCGGCAAAGGTGGTCATCACCACCCAAGATAGAGGTCGGTTGTCCGCGATGCGTGACCGCCCACACCCGGCGAGGTCGATTCGGCGCGTCACGGGCAATACCATCCGTGACGGCCGAGAGAAAGGAAGGTGCGCGCATGGGCGTTGCGACGCAGACCGCCGAGGACCAGCTGAACCCCTACGTCTGGCGAATCGCGCCGGTCATCGTGCTCGGCACGATCATGTCGATCCTCGACACGACGATCGTCAACGTCGCGCTCGACACCCTCGGCCGCGAGCTGCACGCGGGGCTGAGCTCGATCCAGTGGGTGGTCACCGGCTACATGCTCGCCCTGGCCGCCGTGATCCCGGTGAGTGGCTGGGCGTCGCGCCGGTTCGGGGCCAAGAACGTCTGGCTGCTCTCGGTGCTGATGTTCACCCTCGGCTCCGCGCTCTGCGGGCTGGCGACCTCGCCCACCCAGCTGATCGCCTTCCGCGTCCTGCAGGGCGTCGGGGGCGGCATGATCATGCCCGTCGGCCAGCTGATGATGGCCTCCGCGGCCGGCCCTCGGAACATGGGCAAGATCACCGCCATCACCGGGGTCCCGGCGATGCTCGCGCCGATCCTCGGCCCGACGATCGGCGGCGCGATCATCCAGGCGACGAGCTGGCGATGGATCTTCTTCGTCAACGTCCCGATCGGGATCATCGCCATCACCGCCGGACTGCGGGTGATTCACCGCTCCGAGCGCGACCGCTCGGGCGAGAGCCTCGACTACCTCGGCCTGGTGCTGATGGCCGCCGGCCTGCCGCTCTTCACCTACGGCCTGGCCGAGATCGGCTCACTCGGCCGCTTCGACTCGGTCCGGGTGATCCTCCCGATCCTCGCCGGGCTCGCGCTGATCGTCGGCTTCGTCCGCCACGCGCTGCGCGCCCGGCGACCGCTCCTGCAGCTGCACCTCTACGAACGGCCGACCTTCTCCGCCGCCGCGCTCTGCATGTTCCTCGTCGGCGCCGCGATGTTCGGGAGCATGATCCTGTTCCCGCTCTACTGGCAGAACATCCGCCACGAGAGCGTCATCGACACCGGCCTGCTCTCCGCCCCGCAGGGGCTGGGCATGGCGCTCGTCATGCCCTTCGCCGGGAAGCTCACGGACCGCCGCGGCGGCGGGGCCCTGGCGCTGATGGGCGTCTGCCTCACCACGGCGTTCACGCTCCCGCTCGCGCTGATCGGGGCGCACACCTCGATCCCCTACCTGATGGCGATGATGTTCCTGCGCGGGATCGGGATCGCCTTCGCCTTCGTGCCGACGATGACCGCCGCCTTCGCCTCGCTGCGCACCTCCGAGCTCTCCGACGCAACGCCGCAGCTCAACGTGATCCAGCGCGTGGGGGGCTCGATCGGGACCGCGATCCTCGCCGTGGTGCTCGCCCGCTCCGTGTCGGGGGCCCACTCGCTGAGCGGCGCCGCCTCGGGCTTCGGAACCACCTTCTGGTGGGCGCTCGGGATGACGGCGGTCGCCACGCTCCCGTGCGTCTGGCTGCTCGTGGCCGAGCGGCGCGCCCGGGCGGCGCGCCGGGGGGACATGGAACGGGCGGCGAGGGAGACGGGCGCCGTCACCGAGGCCCTCGCCTGACGGCGTCCCCCGGCCGCGACGGCCCGCCTGCGCCGCGTCAGACGCTGCGGGTGCCGGTGGCCACCACGTCGCGTGCGGCGCCCCAGCGGATCACCCCGGGGGCAACGACCCGCAGCAGCGCCCCGAGCCGGTAGTAGCGCGGGACATAGCGCTCCGGCGCGCCGCCCGGCCCGGCGTCGATGACCGCCTCGGCCACCCGCCCGACGTCGGAGACCGCCCAGCGCGTGAGCGGGTTGGCCCGCAGCTCCGCCTGGGGGAAGCCCTCCGTGGCGATGAACCCCGGCAGCACGTTGCCCACGTGCACCCCGTGGCGGCGCTCCTCCAGGTACAGGGCGTCGCTCCAGGCGGCGAGCGCCGCCTTGCTCGCGCTGTAGGCGCCGGTGCCCCGCCGGGCGATCCGCGCCGAGGTGCTCGTCACGTTGACGACGGCGACCGGAGCCCGGAGCGGCCGCCCCGCGAAGGTGGACCGCCGACCACCTCTGGCGTCGCCGGCGGTCAGCGGACCGCCGGCGACGGCGCTGGCGCTGGCGCGGAGCAGGGGCAGGCAGGCTTCGACGAGCCGCACGGGCGCCGCGAAGTTGATCGCCAGGTGACGGTCGAGGTTCTCGACGCCGCCCGTCGCGAAGTCGGCCGCCCAGCGGGCCCCAGCATTGTTGACGAGCAGGTGCAGCGCCCCGTGGTGGCGCTCGACGAGCTCCGCCAGCTGCGCGGGATGGTTCGGATCGGCGAGGTCCCCCGGGGCGACGAGCGCCCGCGCCGTTCCGAGCTCCTCGGCGAGCGCCCGCAGCCGGTCGGCGCGCCGTGCCGCGAGGATCAGCGTGACGTCGGGCTCGCGGGCGAGGCGACGGGCCACCGCCTCGCCGATGCCGCTCGACGCGCCGGTGATGAGGGCGACGTACGGCACCGCGCTCAGCTCGTTCCCTGCGACAGCACGCTGTTGGGCTCGGCGCCCGAGTAGGCGACCCCGTGGCCGAAGGGGCGGGCGAGGTTGACGATCACGCAGTACTGCCGGGTCCCAGCCGGATCGGGGACGCAGCTGCGATAGATCATCCGCGACTCGACCTCGAAGGTGACGAGCATCCGCAGATTCTGCTGGTAGGCGGGCGGAGCGTGGACGCCGATGAACTCGACGGCCCGGGCCACCGCCTCGCGCAGCGCCGCTCGGTCGGCGAGCACCGTGGCATGGTGGACGAGGCCGCCCGCGAGCAGGGCGCAGCTGACGGCGACGGTGATGAACGCGCCGGCATAGTTGCGGGCGACGATCCGGGGCATGTCGGGCCGCAGCCGGCGGACGACCCGGCCGAGCACGCCGCTCAGGAAGGCGATCCCGAGGAGCGTGAGCACCGAGGAGAACAGCCACGCGCCCACGAGCGAGAGGCCCGTGTCGCCGGAGAGCGGAAGATCGTGCACGATCACCGCGTCGACCAGCGTCAGGACGATGAAGGACGGCCACAACCAGGCGCCGCGGAGGCGCCAGCGCAGGCGAAGGAGGGGCGCGGCGTCCATCTCGGTCAAAGGGTACGGCGAGTCCGCCGGGCGGGGTCTACGATCAGGCCCATGACGCCGACCGAGCTGTGGGTGTGCGAGCTGGGGCGGATCGGGTACCGCGAGGCGCTCGCCCTCCAGGAGCGGGTGCGCGGGGCCCGGCAGCAGGAGCTGATCCCCGACACCCTGCTGCTGCTCGAGCACGACCCACCGGTGTACACGCGGGGACGTCGGTCCGCCCCCGGAGAGCTGAGCATGGGCGAGGAGTGGTACGCGCAGCGCGGGATCGAGATCGTCCAGACCGATCGCGGCGGCAAGGTGACCTACCACGGTCCGGGCCAGCTCGTCGGGTACCCGATCGTGCGGGTGGGGGACGTGCTCGCGTACGTCCGGCTGCTCGAACGGACCCTCGTGGGCGCGCTCGCCCAGGTCGGGGTCCGGGCGCGCACGCGGGAGGCCGAGGGGCCGGACTACACGGGGGTGTGGGTGCAGGAGCGCAAGATCGCCTCGATCGGGGTCCACCTCGCGCACGGCGTCACCACGCATGGCTTCGCCATCAACGTGCACGAGCGGGCGCTCGAGCCGTTCACGTGGGTCATCGCCTGCGGCCTGCCCGAGGTGCGGATGACCGCGGTGGAGAGTGAGCGCGGTGACGACGACGTCTCGCTCGAGTCCTTCGCCGCGCTGGTGGCGGACGGGCTGGCCGCGGCGCTCGGCCACACGCCCCGGCGCATCGAGCCAGGCGCGCTCGAAGAGCGCCTCGGCCCGGCGAGCGGCGTCGGTACCCTTGTCGGTTAGATGAGTGCCACGCGATCACGCTCGAACCCCGGCGGGATCGCGGACGTCCTGCAGGTGCTCGGCCCCGAGGTCGAGCCCTACAGGGGTCGCAAGCCGCCGTGGTTCAAGGTGCCCGCCCCCGGCGGGCCCCGCTACCGCGAGCTGCAGGCGCTGATCAGCTCCGAGCACCTGAACACGGTCTGCCAGGAGGCGGCCTGCCCGAACATCGGCGAGTGCTGGCAGCGCGGCACCGCGACGTTCATGATCCTGGGCGACACCTGCACCCGCCGCTGCGGCTTCTGCAACGTGCGCAGCGGCAAGCCGACCTGGAACGACCCGCTCGAGCCGGCGCGCGTCGCCCGCTCGGTGGCGCGCATGGGGCTGCGCCACGCCGTGATCACGAGCGTCGATCGCGACGACATGTACGACTACGGCGCGCACGCGTTCGTCGGCGTCATCCGCCAGATCCGCCGCCAGTCGCCGGCCACGAAGATCGAGGTGCTCACGCCGGACTTCCGCGGCCAGGAGATGCCGCTGGCCAAGGTGATCGCCGAGCGCCCCGACGTCTTCAACCACAACGTCGAGGTCGTGCCTCGCCTGTACACGGTCGCTCGCCGGGGCTCAACCTGGGAGCGCTCCAACCGCGTGCTGCGCACCGCCAAGGAGCTGGGGGGCGACGAGGTGGTGACGAAGTCCGGGCTGATGGTGGGGCTCGGCGAGAGCTTCGAGGAGATGCTCGACGCGCTCGGCACGCTGCGCGAGAACCACGTGCAGGTGATCACGGTGGGCCAATACCTGCGCCCCACCGAGCAGCACCTGCCGATCGTCCGCTACTGGCACCCCGAGGAGTTCGCCGCCCTCGAGCTCGCCGCCTACGAGATGGGCTTTGACCACGTGGCGGCCGGGCCGCTCGTGCGCTCGAGCTACCACGCCGACCAGCACGTCCCCCAGTCCGAGCCCGGCGTCGGGCCGCTGCGGGCGCCCGCCGCGAGCTGAACGGAACGAGCATGCGGCCACACCGCCGGAGACTGCTGATCACCCTCGCGTTCGTCGCACTCGTCGCGATGGCGCTCGCCCCGGCGGCGCTCGCCGCCGCCGGCGGCGGCACGGCCGGGTACAGCGTCGGTGGCGGGGGCGGCGGCTTCGGCGGCGGGGGCGGCTCGGGCCACGCCTTCTTCGTCTTCCTGATCTTCCGCGCGATCATCGACCTGACGATCGCCACCCACGGGATCTTCCTGCTCGTGCTGCTCGCGATCGGCGCGGCGTGGTGGATCATGAACCGGGGCATGCCGAGCGCGATGGCGTTCTGGAGCGCCCGCCAGCGGCAGGGACGCGCCCATCGCCGTGAGAGCCGGCGCCGCGAGCGGCGCGTCGAGCTCGCCGCCGCGGAGGCCGAGGATGAGAACCCGATCTTCGGACCCGCGGCCGTGCGCGGGGCAGCCACGCAGCTCTTCGCCGATATCCAGAGCGCCTGGTCGGCCGATGATCGCATCCGGCTGCGCGGCCTCATCACCCCCGAGCTGCTCGTCGAATGGGAGCGCCGCCTCGACGACTTCGAGCGCCGGGGATGGCGCAACGTCGTGGAGCCCATCGGGCCGGCGAAGGTCGAGTACGTCGGCCTGATGCGACGCGAGCGCGGCCAGGAGGACCTCGACCGGGTCGTCGTTCGGGTGCAGGCCAAGCTGCGGGACTACGTCGTCGATTCGAGCGGACGGCGCATCAAGCGGGAGGGCACGATCACCGAGTCGGTCCGCATGCGCGAGTACTGGACGCTCGAGCGGCGCGGCGATCGCTGGGTGCTCGCCTCGATCGAATCCGGTGCCGAGGGCGAGCATTCGCTACAGGATCGGATCGTGCAGACGCACTGGGCCGATGAGGACGCGCTGCGTGATGAGGCGCTCGTCGAGGGAGCCGTCGCCCAGAGCGCCCCCGCCGGCACCCGGGTGGCGGAGCTCGCCGACCTTCAGTTCAACGGAGATGCCCGGGCCGCGGCGCTCGACCTGAGTCTGGCCGACGGGCGCTTCGCGCCCGACATCCTCGAGGTGGCCGCGCGCCGCGCGGTGTCCGCGTGGACCGAGGCGGTCGACGGCCCCGACACCGAGCTGCGCAAGGTGGCCACCCCCGACGCGGTGCGGGAGCTGCTGCACCCGCGCGACCCGAGCGAGCGGACGCGACTGGTCGTGCGCGGCCCGCAGGTCGAGCGGATCCGCATCGTCGCCCTCGACCCCGCCGCCGAACCGGCGACGATGACCGTCGACGTCGACCTGCGCGGGCGGCGGTACATCGAGGACCGCGACACGACCCGCGTGCTGGCCGGGAGCGCGACGCGACTGATCGGCTTCACCGAGCGTTGGCAGCTGGCGCTCACCGACGACGCGGCCGAGCCCTGGCGGATCGTCGCCGTCCAGACGCCCGTCGTTCCAGCCTGAGCTCAGGTGGCGAGGACGTCGCCGCCCGGCGCCGCGCCCCGCGCCGCGGGGCCGTCGCCCGCGCGGCCTCGGAGCCGGCGCAGGGTGAGCAGGCCGACCGCGGCGACGAGGAAGCACGCCACGGCGCCAACGCCGAGGCCGGCGCGCGCACCGTAGCCGGCCATGACCGCCCCGATGACCGGGCCACCGATCGGGGTCGAGCCCTGGAAGGAGACGAACCAGAGCGACATCACGCGACCGCGCATCTCCGGCGCGGCGCGCAGCTGCAGCGTCGCGTTCGTCTGCGACATGAAGGCGACGCTCGCCGCCCCGGTGAGCGCGAGGGCGAGCAGTTCGGTCACGAGGTCGGGCGAGAGCGCCGCGAGCGTCATCGCGATGCCGAAGGCCAGCGACGCGAGCACCAGCGCCTGCGAGCCGATCCGGCCGCGCGCGGCGACGGCGAGTCCGCCTCCCACGGCGCCGACGCCCATCGCCGCGGTCATGAAGCCGTAGCCCGCGGAGCCGACGTGCAACGCGTGCGAGGCCATGTAGGGCAGCGACACCTGGAACTCGTAGCTCAGGCAACCGACGACCGCCGCCATCGCCAGCGGAAGCGCGAGCTTCGGCTCGTGGCGCACGTAACGCAGGCCGTCGCGGAGCTGCCCCTTGGCCCGTGGGGTCGGCGTCACCGGGCTGAGCGCCGCGGTATCCATGCGCGTTAGCGAGGTGATCACGGCGATGAAGCTGACCGCGTTGAAGAGGAAGCACCAGCCGGTGCCGACCGCGGCGATCATCACGCCGCCGATGCCGGGGCCGACGACGCGCGCCACGTTGACCATGGTCGAGTTGAGGCTGACCGCGTTGCGCAGATGGTCGGCCCCGACGAGCTCCATCATGAACGACTGGCGGGCGGGATTCTCGAAGGTGTTGTTGAGCCCCAGGAGGAAGGCGAGCCCCCCGATCTCCCACAGGTGCACCGAGTGAGTCACGGTCAGCAGGCCGAGCGTCAGCGCCTGCAGCCCCATCATGGCCTGCAGGGCGATCATCGCGCGACGCTTGTTCACGCGATCGGCGATGACGCCTCCGTAGGGGCCGAGGATCAGCACCGGAAGCGTCTGGAGGGCGACGATCAGGCCGAGCGCGGTGGCGGAGTGCGTGAGCGTCAGCACGAGCCATGACTGCGCCGCCATCTGCATCCACGTGCCGACGAGCGAGGTGGCCTGTCCGCCCAGATACAGGCGGTAGTTGGGGATGGCCAGCGCGGCGAAGGTCGTGCGTGAGGCGCGCCGGATCGCGGGCGTCATCGAACGCCCGCCTGAAGGTGGTCGGCGAGCCGCTCGAGGGCGGGGAGCGCGGCGTCGAGGAGATCACGCTCGGCCGGCGTGAGCTCGGCCAGGGCGTCCTGCACCGCCCGCGTGCGTTCGGCCCGGATGCGCCCGGCGAGCTGGCGGCCGGCGGCGGTGGGCTCGAGCCAGGCCGAGCGCCGGTCGCTCGCGTCGGCGGTGCGCGTGACGAGGCCGTCCTGGGCCAGATGGGCAATCGTGCGCGAGAGCAGCGTCGGGTTGAGGCCCTCCTGCTCGGCCACCTCGGCGAGGCGGATCGGGCCGTTGCGCACGGTGTTGAGCAGCACCGCGACGCGCGTGGGCGTCAGGTCGGCGGCGAGGCTCGCCTCGGTGGGACGCAGATGACGCGCGAGCCGCCCGACGACCATG
Organism: Solirubrobacterales bacterium; assembly: GCA_027451345.1. GTDB lineage: Bacteria > Actinomycetota > Thermoleophilia > Solirubrobacterales > Solirubrobacteraceae > Palsa-465. The sequence continues at coordinate 4,965 of DAIDJO010000082.1, read as the reverse complement.
CGGAGTCGCTGTGCCATCTCTGTATCGACTCCGGTGACCACGCGCGCGTTCCCTCGATTATTTGCTTGCCAGCAAGCATCTTAGCAGCCGGTCGACCCCACCCGGCGCGGCTCGCTTCACCCGGCCCGGGGCTGGCTCCAGCCCGCCGGGAGGTCGCTGCAGTGGGCCGGCGCGCGCGTCAGCCGGCGAGGGCGGGCTCGGGCGCGGAGCGCTCCGGCGCCGCGTGGAAGTCCCGCTGGCGGATCGCCGCGAAGCCGACGACCATGCCGACGGCGGCCACCCCGGCGGCGACCAGGAAGATGCCGTTCAGCGCGTCCACGTAGCTCGCCTTGGCCGCCGCGTACAGGAGACCGCGGCTCGCCGCCGGCAGCGTCGCCGCGACACGGGTCAGGCCACCGGCCGCGATCGCGTCGCCGAGGCCGTGGGCGTGGGCGGCGAGCGGTGTGCCGACAAGATGCGCGACGACCGCCGACTTGATCCGACCCGTCAGGATCGTCCCCAGCGCGGCGACCCCGGTGGCGATGCCGACCTGGCGAAGCGTCGAGTTGATGCCCGAGGCCATCCCGGCCCGCTCGGCCGGGACGACGCCGACAGCCGTCGAGGCGAGCGGCACGTTGATCAGGCCCGAGCCGATGCCGCCGAGCATGAAGCCGGGCAGGAAGTGCGTCCAGCCCTCGGTCGGCGTGAGACCCCGCATGAGCAGCAGGCTGGCGAGCACGAAGGCGAAGCCGACGCCGATCAGCAGGCGGATCGGCACGCGCGTGGTGAGCCGCCCGGCGATCGCCGCCACGATGAACACGGCGCCCGTCAACGGCAGGAAGCGCAGCCCGGCGCCGACCGCGGAGTAGCCGAGCAGATCCTGGAAGTAGATCGTCAGGTAGGTGAAGAGCGAGAAGATCGACGCCGAGATGGCGAACGCCGCGACCAGGCCGCCGTTGAAGGTGGGGACCCGCAGCAGGCGCAGGTCGAGCATCGGCTCGCGCGACCGCCGTTCGATCAGCAGGAAGGTCATCAGCAACACGGCGGCGGCGGCGAGCGGGCCGAGCACCTGGACCGAGCCCCAGCCGACCGTCTGGCTGCGGATCAGCCCGTAGACCAACCCGGCCAACCCGAGGCTGAAGCTGAGAAAGCCGGGGACATCCGGTCGCGGGGCGCCCGCGAGCCTGGACTCCTCGACTCGCCGGAGGGTGATCAGCAGCGCCGCGACACCGATCGGGACGTTGACGAAGAAGATCCAGCGCCAGGTCAGACCGGTGGTGATCGCGCCTCCGAGGACTGGGCCGACGGCGATCGCCACGCCGGTGATGCCACCGAAGACGCCGAAGGCGACCCCGCGCTCGCGGGGCGGGAAGGCCTGCGCGAGGAGGGCGAGCGCCGTGGCGAACATGATCGCCCCGCCGATCCCCTGCAGCCCCCGCGAGATCGAGAGGAAGAGGACGCTCGGCGCGATCCCGCAGAGCGCCGAGCCGAGCGTGAAGATGACGACGCCGGTGGCAAAGACGATGCGGCGGCCGGCGAGATCGGCCACCGACCCGGCCGTGAGAAGGAGGGCGGCGAGGGTGAGCGCGTAGGCATCGACGACCCACTGCAGGTCCGACAGGCTCGCCTTGAAGGCGCTCTCGATCTTCGGCAGCGCGACGTTGACGATCGTGATGTCGAGGAGCAGCATGAACACGCCGGTGCAGACGGCGATCAGGGTCCACCACTTGCGGTCCATCGGCACGCTCCTGTCTCGCGGATCATCTGGGCAGGCGCTCAACATACCACCCTGCTGAGTCGCCACTCAGGAATTCCGTACCCGCGACAGCTAGGCTCCATGCCACCCATGTCCGCCAGCGAGGAGTCACCGAGACGCCGCGGGCGACCCCCGTCCGGCGGACGCGAGGCGATCCTCGAGGCCGCCCTCACCGTGCTGCGCGACCACGGGATCGCCCACCTCACCAGTCGCGAGGTGGCCGCGCGCGCCGGCGTCTCGGACGCGAGCGTCTACTACCACTTCCGCGACCGGGCGGGACTCCTCGAGGCGATGTTCGAGCGTGGGATGAAGCCGTTGCTCTTCCTCCAGGACGCCGAGGACGGGGATCCGCGGGCGGTCCTGCGGCAGGCGGCCGCGTCGCTCGAGGCGTTCTTCGATGATGTCCTCCCCATCCTCCACGCCGCCCAGTCCGACGCGGAGCTCCGCCCGATCGTCGCCGAGTACATCGAGCGCAAGGACGTGGGTCCGCACCGCGGCGTCGAGAACCTGGCCGGATATCTGCGCGCACAGCAGCAGGCGGGCCGAGTCAACCGGCGGGCGAATCCCGACGCCGTCGCGATGCTCCTGATCGACGCGACCTTCGCCCGCTGCGTGCGGCGTCACATGCTGATCCGCAGCGAGGAGCGCCTCCCCTCGCGGGAGGCGCTCCTGGACGAGATCGGCCGGCTGCTGGAACCGACCTGATCGCGCGCCTACCTCGGTGCGGCGAGCCGCTCGAGCGCGGCGTTCAGCGTGGGCGAGGGCCGCATCGCCGCGGTCACCAGCTCCAGGTCAGGGTGGTAATAGCCGCCGATGTCGACCGGGCGCCCCTGCGCCGCGGCGAGCTCGTCCATGATCCGCTGCTCGTCGGCGGCCAGTCGCTCGGCCAGCGAGGTGAAGCGCTGCGCCAGCTCGGTGTCGTCGGACTGCGCCGACAGCTCCTGGGCCCAGTACAGGGCGAGGTAGAAGTGACTGCCGCGGTTGTCGAGCTCCCCGACCCGTCGCAGCGGAGAGCGCCGCTCCTCGAGCACCCGGCCCGTGGCCCGGTCGAGCGTGTCGGCGAGCACCTGCGCGCGCCGGTTGCCGTCCCGCTCGGCGAGCAGCTCGAAGGAGACGGCGAGCGCGAGGAACTCGCCGAGCGAGTCCCAGCGCAGATGCCCCTCGCGGACGAACTGCTGCACGTGCTTGGGAGCCGAGCCGCCCGCCCCCGTCTCGAACATCCCGCCACCATCCATCAGCGGCACGATCGAGAGCATCTTGGCGCTCGTGCCGAGCTCGAGGATCGGGAACAGGTCGGTGAGATAGTCGCGCAGCACGTTGCCGGTGACCGAGATGGTGTCCTCGCCCCGGCGGGCGCGGGCGAGCGTGAAGCGAGTCGCCTCGGCCACGGGCAGGATCTCGATCTGCAGGCCATCGGTGTCGAGCGCCTCGAGCGCCGGTCGCACCTTCCTCAGCAGCTCGGCATCGTGGGCGCGCGTCTCGTCGAGCCAGAACACGGCCGGCGCGCCGGTCGCCCGCGCGCGGGTGACGGCCAGCCTGACCCAGTCCTGAATGGCGGCGTCCTTCGTCTGGCAGGCTCGCCAGATGTCACCGGCCTCGACGCTGTGCTCGATCAGCATCGCGCCGCTTCCCGCGTCGACGACGCGGACCCGCCCCGGCGCGGCGACCTCGAAGGTCTTGTCGTGGGACCCGTACTCCTCCGCCGCCTGCGCCATCAGGCCGACGTTCGGCGTGGTGCCCATCGTCGCCGGGTCGAACGCCCCGTGGCGCCGGCAGTCCTCGACCGTCTCGGCGTACAGCTCCGCGTAGGAGTGGTCCGGGATCACGAACTTCGTGTCCTGCTGTTCCCCGGCCGCGTTCCACATCTGCCCGGAGGAGCGGATCGCCGCCGGCATCGACGCGTCGATGATGACGTCGCTGGGGACGTGGAGGTTGGTGATGCCGCGATCCGAGTCGACCATCGCGAGCGCCGGCTTGCCGTCGAAGACGAGCTCCGTGCCCGCCGGGAGCGCCCCGAGCCCGTCGGCGGGATTCCACCCCGGCGTGCCGACCAGCTCGGGAAAGAAGGTCGTCACGGCGTGACCGAAGATGATCGGATCGGAGACCTTCATCATCGTCGCCTTCAGGTGAACCGAGTAGAGCAGACCCTGCTCGAGCGCGTCCTTCACCTGCCCGGCGAGGAACTCACGCAGCGCCGCGGCGCGCATCACCGAGCCGTCGACGACCTCACCGGCGAGCACCGGGAAATCGGGCTTCAGCACCGTGACGGCGCCGTCCGCGGCGACGTGCTCGATCCGGATCCGCGTCGGAGCGGGGATCGTCACCGACGCCTCGGTCGAGCGGAAGTCGCCGTCGGTCATCGTCGCGACGTGCGATCGGGAGTCCGGCGACCAGGCGCCCATCGAGTGCGGGTGCTTGCGGGCGTACGCCTTGACCGACGCCGGGGCGCGGCGATCCGAGTTGCCCTCGCGCAGCACCGGGTTCACGGCGCTGCCCTTGACGCGGTCGTAGCGGGCGCGGACCTCACGCTCCTCGTCGGTGGCGGGATCGTCGGGATACTCCGGCAGGGCGTAGCCCTGCTCCTGCAGCTCTCGGATGGCCGCCTTCAGCTGGGGCAGCGACGCGCTGATGTTGGGAAGCTTGATGATGTTCGCCTCGGGCGTCTTGGCCAGCGCACCGAGCTCGCCCAGGGCGTCGGGCGTGAACTGCTCGTCGGTCAGGCGGTCCGGGAACTGGGCGAGGATGCGCCCGGCCAGGGAGATGTCGCGGGTCTCGATCTCGACGTCGGCGGCCGCTGCGAACGCGCGGACGATCGGCAGCAGCGATCCGGTGGCGAGCGCGGGCGCCTCGTCGGTGTAGGTGTAGGTGATTGTCGACTCGGGAGTAGTCATGGCGCCTTCTTCGTTCGTGGACCGTCCTTACGATAGAGCCTCTCAAGACCTCTCTTCGACGACGGACTAGTGACGAAGTGACCAAATTCTCCGGTGCGTCCAGGACCGTGACATCCACGAGCCCGGCGGCGCGATCGGCGCGTGCCACGAGTCCCCGCACCCGCTCGGGCGTCTCGGGCCAGCACGGGCCACACCGCCTAGCCCGTGTCCGGCGCGCTCGCACCGCGCTCGACCGGCGTGACGATCGGCGCCCGCGACTCGAGTAGGCAGTCGCAGGAAAGAAGACGGTCTCTCAGCCTGCGTTCGCGACCGAGTGATGAGTTCGTTGTCGGTACAGGT
>DAIDJO010000081.1 GCA_027451345.1 Solirubrobacterales bacterium | reverse complement strand
CGGCGGTCTCGGGCTCGGCGGCCTCGGACTCGGGAGCCTCCACGGCCTCGGGCTCGGCGGCGGCCTCGGGCTCGGCGGCGGCCTCAGGCTCGGCGGCCTCGGACTCGGGAGCCTCCACAGCCTCGGGCTCGGCGGCCTCGGACTCGGGAGCCTCCACGGCCTCGGGCTCGGCGGCCTCGGACTCGGGAGCCTCCACGGCCTCGGGCTCGGGAGCCTCGGGCTCGGCGAAGGCCTCCCCGTAGAGCAGTTCCCGCTCGACGACCTGCTCCGGACCGGTGTTGCGCCGCTCGCGGACACGCGCGCGCTTGCCGACGCGGTCGCGCAGGTAGTACAGCTTGGCGCGACGGACGTCACCGCGGGCGGCGACCTCGATCCGCTCGATCTTCGGCGAGTGCAGCGGGAAGGTCCGCTCGACGCCGACCCCGAAGGAGTTCTTCCGGACGGTGAACGTCTCACGCGCACCGTGGCCCTGGCGCTTGATCACCACGCCCTCAAAGACCTGGGTGCGACGGCGGGTGCCCTCGATCACCTGGAAGTGGACACGCAGGCGGTCGCCAGCGTCGAACTGCGGAACTCGGCGGAGCTGTGCGCGCTCCAGGCTTTCAATGACGGTGCTCATGGCTCGTGCTCAGGGTGCCGGCGGCACCAGCATTCGGGAAACGGACAGAAAGGGAGGCGCGACTGAAGAGCGCGCGGCGGCCTATGGTAGCGAACCGGACGCAGAGTGCCTCGGCGGCGAGCCGGCGGCACGCTCGCGCGCCCGCTCGAGCCGCCAGCGCCGGATGTTCGCGTGGTGGCCGGAGAGCAGGACATCCGGCACCGCCCAGCCGCGGTACTCCGCCGGACGGGTGTAGTGCGGGTACTCGGGAGCGCCGTCGAGCGCGCGGCTGAAGGACTCCTCGAGCGCCGACTCCTCGTGCCCGAGGGCGCCGGGCTGCTTGCGCAGGATCGCGTCGCAGACGACCATCGCGGCGAGCTCCCCGCCGGCCAGCACGTAGCGCCCGATCGACAGCCGGTCACTCGCGAAGTGCTCGAGGATGCGCTCGTCGAACCCCTCGTAGCGTCCGCACAGAAGGGTCACGGCCGGCTCGGCCGCGAGCTCGTCCACCAGCGCGTCGTCGAGGATCCGGCCGCCCGGGGTCAGGGCGAGGATCCGGCGGCCGCGGCGGACGTCCGTGGGATCCGCGTCGTAGCGGGCGCGCAGCGCCGCCTCGACCACGTCGACCCGCAGCACCATCCCCGCCCCACCGCCGAAGGGGGTGTCGTCCACCTGCCCGCCGGTGAGCGGCGTGTGGTCGCGATAGTTGACGTAGCCCAGACGATGACCGGCCGCCAGCGCGTTGCGCACGTGCCGCTGGGACTGGAACCAGTCGAACGCCTCGGGGAACAGCGTGAAGACGTCGATCTCCAACTCACACCTCCCCGAGGAAGTGCAGGTCCACGTCGATCGTGCGCTGCTCGAGGTCGACCAGGCGGACGGCGTCGCTGACCAGCGGCACGAGCAGCGGTTCACCGCCTCCGGCGCGCTGCACCTCGAGCACCTCGCAGGACGGCAGCGCGAGCAGCCGGCTGACCGTGCCGACGGTGCGCTCGCCATCGCGGACCACGAGGCCCTCGAGATCCTCGGCCCACCACTCGTCCTCGTCGAGCACGGGGGCGTGCTCCCGCGCGACGCGGAGCACCTCGCCCCGCAGCGCCTCGGCCGCCTCGCGGTCCTCACAGCCCTCGATGCGGAGGATGAGGCGCCCGTCGTGACCCGCCACCCGCTCGATCGCGCGCTCGGCGCCCGCCACCCGGACCTGCCGCGCCGCCCGGACGAGCACGGGGTTGGCCTCGGCCACCAGAAAGCTCCCGTCGAGACCGTGCGGGCGACCCACGCGCCCCGCCTGCAGCCAGCCGTGCTCCGCGGCCGCGTCAGCCACGTCGCCGGTCAGTCGACGATGTCGATGAACACGCGGTACCCGTGGCGGGCCGCGGCGCTCTTGACGACCGTCCGCAGCGCCGAGGCCGTGCGGCCGCCGCGCCCGATCACGTTGCCGTAGTCGTCGCGGGCGACCGAGAGCTCGAGGACGACGCTGCCGTCGTCCTCGCGCACCTCGCCCACCTTCACCTCGTCCGGTTCGTCCACGAGCCCGCGAGTCAGGTACTCGAGGAGATCGCGGGGAGAGAGGTCGGTGTCGCTCAACCGGCGATGCCCTGCGTGCGCAGGAGCTTCTTGACCGTGTCGGTGGGCTGGGCGCCTCGGGCGAGCCAGTCCCTGACCTTCGTCTCGTCAAGCACGATGGTCGACGGCTCGGTCTGTGCGTTGTAATGCCCGACGGTCTCGATCACTCGGCCGTCGCGCTTGGAGCGCTGGTCGGCGACAACAACCCGCCAGATGGGGTTCTTGCGTCCGCCGACGCGCGTTAGTCGAAGTCTCACTGCCATAGACGGGACAGGTTAGCGTGCCGCGCGCATGAGCGCTTGGAGATCCGGTGTCTTGCCGGAGGCGACGACCTTCATCAGCTTGCGCATCTGCTCGAACTGCTTGATCAGCGCCTTCACCGCCTGGACATTCGTGCCCGAGCCTCGGGCGATCCGCAGCCGCCGAGATCCCTTGATCAGCTCGGGACGACGCCGCTCCTCGGGGGTCATCGAGAGGATGATCGCCTGGATCCGATCGAACTCGCGCTCATCGATCTTGACCCCGCGAAGCTCCTTGCCCATGCCGGGGATCATCCCGAGCAGGTTCTGCAGCGGGCCCATCCGCCGAATCTGACGCATCTGCTGCAGGAAGTCGTCGAGGTCGAACTCCTGCTTGCGGAACTTGCGCTCGAGCTCGCGCGCCTGGTCCTCGTCGAAGGCCTCGCTCGCCCGCTCGATGAGGGACAGGACGTCCCCCATCCCGAGGATCCGCTGGGCCATGCGGTCCGGATGGAACCGCTCGAACTGATCGAGCTTCTCCCCCGTGGAGGCGTACATGATCGGTTTGCCGGTGATCGCCTTGACCGAGAGCGCCGCCCCGCCGCGGGCGTCGCCGTCGAGCTTGCTGATGATCACGCCGTCGAAATCGACGGTCGCGCCGAACTGCTCGGCCACCTGCACCGCGTCCTGGCCGGTCATCGCGTCGACGACGAGCAGCACCGCGTTGGGCCGGATCGCCCGCTTGATGTCGGCGAGCTCCCTCATCAGCTCCTGGTCGACGTGCAGGCGGCCGCTCGTGTCGACGATCAGCACGTCCTTGCCCTCGGATTGCGCGCGATCCCGCGCCCAGGCGGCGATCTGGACAGGGTCCCGGTCGGTGCCCTGCTCGTAGACGTCGGCGCCCGCCCGCTGGCCGACCTGGATCAGCTGCTCCACCGCCGCGGGCCGGTACACGTCGCAGGCGGCGACGGCCACCGAGGAGCCGTGCTGCTCACGCAGGTAGCGCGCCAGTTTGGCCGTGGCCGTCGTCTTGCCGGAGCCCTGCAGGCCGGCCATCAGGATGACGGTCGGCGGCCGCGGGGAGAAGGCGATCTCCTCGCCCTCCCCTCCCATCAGCGCGGTCAGCTCGTCGTTGACGATCTTGATCACCTGCTGACCGGGGTTCAGCTGCCCGATCACATCGGCGCCGAGCGCACGCTCCTTCACCGCGCTCGTGAAGCTCCGCACGACCTGGAAGTTGACGTCGGCCTCGAGCAGCGCCAGGCGGATCTCCCGCATCGCGCTGTTGATGTCGGCTTCCGTCAGCGTCCCGTGGCCGCGGACGTCGGTGAGCGTCGCCTGAAGCTTCTCGGAGAGCGAATCGAACATCACTGCAGAGAGTAGACGTCGGCCCGGGGCTGTCGGTCCGCTGACCGACAGCCCCGTCGCGGGCGGCGCGTGCGACGCCCGTGGGCCGCCACCTCAGATCATCTCGGCGCCGACGAACTCCTCCGCCGGGGGGACGCTGCCGAGCGTCGGCTTCTCCGTCAGATAGGGGCTGACGCCCTTGATCGCGTAGTAGGCCAGGGGGATCACGCCGATGAGGATCGCGCCGATGCCGATCCAGATGTCGGTGGAGCTGAGCGATCCGCTCGTGAGCGACTCGATGAAGATGAACAGCATGAACACCCCGCCGAGCAGCGGGAACAGGAACATCAGCAGGAAGTTCGACAGCGAGCGGAACGCGACCTTGCGGAACGCGACCACGGCGGCAAAGCCCGCGAGGCTGTAGTAGACCGCGATCTGCAGGCCGATGGCGGAGATGGCGTCGCTCAGCACCGAGTTGACGGAGTTGGCGAAGCTCGACACGACGAACAGCACGATCGACACGGCGGCGACCACCCCGGTCGCGAAGACGGGCGTCCGCCACTCCGAGTGCAGCTGCCCGAAGCGCATGGGGAGCGTGCGCTCCTTCGACATCGACCACAGCGAGCGGGTCACCTGGATCAGCGTCGTCTCGAGCGTCGCGATCGTCGACAGGGCGACGGCGATGATCATCAGCTTGCCGCCGACGCCGCCGCCGACGACCTGGCCGAGGGTCTCGAGGACGTTGCTGTTCGAGCTGATCTGCTTGGAGGTGAGGTCCATGTTGATGACGACGGTGAACAGCTCGAACAGGACGAACACGATCACGACGCCGATGAGGCCGCCCGGCCCGGAGTTCTTCTCACCGTCGTGGGTCTCCTCGCCGAGGTTCGAGGACACGTCCCAGCCCCAGTAGTAGAACGCCGCGATCAGGGCGCCGGCGACGAAGCTCGCACCGCTGCCGGTGAACCCGGAGAAGTGGCCGAAGCCGAGCCAGCCGAGCGAGAAGCTGATGTGCGAGTGGTTGCCCGCGTGGATGAAACCGAGGATCACGAAGACCACCAGCAGGGCGACCTCGACCGAGGACATGATCCACTGGGCGTTGGCGGTGATGCGCACGCCGCGCGCGACGAAGTACGCCATCACGAGGAACCAGATCGAGCCGACGAGCGCGACCCAGCCGGCGTGCGTGGCCGCCGCGCTGCTGAAGAGCGAAAGGGTCACCTGGCCGGCCGGGAACGACCCGGCGACCATGAAGATCGTGGCCGAGACGACCAGACACCACCCGGTGAGCCAGCCGAGATACGGATGGAGCACCCGCCCGACCCAGGCGTAGGCGGCCCCCGCGCTCGCGCCGGTCTTGTTCAGCTGGTGGTAGGCGAGCGCGATCCCGAACATGGGGATCCCGCACCACAGCAGCGCCGCGGGCCCGGCCAATCCGACCGTGCTCACGAGCAGCGCCGTGGTCGCCGCGATCGAGTACGCGGGCGCACTCCCCGCCACCGCCATGACGATCGAGTCCAGGAACCCGAGCGCGGCCACGAGCCCGTGGCTTTCCCGATCGTGCTCGGGAACCCCCGACGGTCCCGGCTCCCCAACCTCACCAATCGTCGCCACTGCATCCTCCTCCAGCTCGAACCTCTCCGATGACGCGCGACTGTACCGCGCGCGCACGCACCGAAACGGAGTGAGCCGTGATCATCGCTTGTTCGTTTCGTCAGCCGGGTCCTCGGCCGTCTCCACGCCGCCTGCCGGAGCCGCGCCGGCGCCCGAGAACATGCTCCCCAGGCCGCTGATCGCCTGGGAGAACTCGGAGGGGATGACGAAGACCTTGTTGGCATCCCCCTGGGCGAGCTTCGGCAGCATCTGCAGGTACTGGTAGCTGAGCAGCTTCGGGTCGGGGTCGGCGGCGTGGATCGCCTCGAACACGCGCTGGATCGCCTGCGCCTCGCCGTCGGCCCGCAGCACCGCGGCCTGCTTCTCGCCCTCGGCGGTGAGGATCGCCGCACGCTGCTGACCCTCGGCGGTGAGGATCGCCGACTGCTTGACGCCCTCCGCGGTGAGGATCGCGGCGCGACGATCCCGCTCGGCGCGCATCTGCTTCTCCATCGCCTCCTGGATCGTGGGCGGCGGGTCGATCGATTTGATCTCGACCCGGTTGACGCGGATGCCCCACTTGTTCGTCGCCTCGTCGAGCACGCCCCGCAGCTGGGCGTTGATGTGATCGCGGCTGGTGAGCGCCTCCTCGAGGGTGAGCGAGCCGATCACGTTGCGCAGCGTCGTGACGGTGATCTGCTCGATCGCCTGCAGCGGATTGGCCACCTCGTAGGTGGCCGAGCGTGCGTCGTTGACGGTGAAGTAGAGGACGGTGTCGATGTTGACGACGAGGTTGTCCTGCGTGATCACGGGCTGCGGCGGAAACGACACCACCTGCTCGCGCAGGTCGATCAGCGGTCGCATGCGGTCGACGAACGGCACGAGGTACGTCATCCCCGGACCCAGCGTGCGGTTGTACCGGCCGAGTCGCTCGACGATCCCCGCCCGCGCCTGCGGCACGATCCGGATCGTCCGCGCGGCCGTGACGATCAGCACGATCGCGATCACCGCCACGACGATTGCCACCACCATTTCGTCCGCCTCCCTGTGCCTATTCCATGACGAGCGCCGTGGCGCCCTTGATCTCGATGACCTCGACGCGAGCGCCGGGCTCGATGACGTGATCGTCGAGCGACCGCGCGGTCCACACCTCGCCGTCGATCCGCACCTGACCGACGCCCTCGTGGTTGGAGATGCGTTGGGTGACGAGCGCCGAGCGCCCGACGAGCGCCGCCGCTCCGGTCCGCAGCGCCGGCCCGTGCAGCAGCCGGCGCGTCACGAGCGGGCGCACCGCGACGAGCGTCAGCACCGAGGCGACGAGGAACACCACGGCGGCCACGCCCTCACCCGCGGCGCTCGCCGCGGCGGCCGCCAGCGCGGCCCCGATGGCAAAGGGCGCGAGGAAGAACCCGGAGCCGCTCAGCAGCTCACCGACCCCGAAGCCACAGGCCACGACCAGCCAGATGATCCACCCAGCCATCTGCGCAGCGAGCTTACTCTCACACTCGGGCGGGGTCACGCACCGGAATGCGGAGCATCGGGCGCTCACCGCTCCGTGCCGGAGGGCGACCTCCGGGCTCAGCTGATCAGCGCGCGGGCGAAGTCCTCGGCGTCGAACGGGCGGAGGTCATCGAGCTGCTCCCCGACGCCGATCAGCTTGACGGGGATGCCCAACTCCCCGGCGATGGCCAGCGCGATCCCGCCCTTGGCGGTCCCGTCGAGCTTCGTCAGCACGAGCCCGTCGACCTCGATCGCCTGCGCGAAGAGCTGGGCCTGGCGGAGCCCGTTCTGGCCGGTGGTGGCGTCGACCGTGAGCAGCGTCTCGTGCGGCGCCTCGGGGATCTGCTTGCCGATGACGCGGCGGATCTTGGTGAGCTCGCCCATCAGGTCGTCCTGCGTGTGCAGGCGCCCCGCCGTGTCGACGATCACGACGTCCGCTCCGGTCTCGAGGCCGGTCCGCACGCCGTCAAAGGCGACCGACCCGGGATCGGTGCCGGCCGGCCCGCGCACGAACTCCGCGCCGGCGCGCTGCGCCCACAACTCGAGCTGCTCGACGGCGGCGGCTCGGAAGGTGTCGGCGGCGACGAGCACGACCCGGTGCCCGAGCTGTCGGCTGAGGTGGTGGGCGAGCTTGCCGGTCGTCGTCGTCTTGCCGGTGCCGTTCACTCCCGCCATCAGGATGACGGTGGGCTTCGCGCGCAGATCGATGCGGTCCTCCCCCACCCGCGCGATGCCGGCCAGCAGCTCGGTGAGCCGGGCGCTGAGCGCCTCACCGCCGGTGATGCCGCCCTCCGTCGCCTCCCGCTCGAGCTGTCCGACGACCTGGGCGGTCGTTCGTGCGCCGACGTCGGCGTAGATCAGCGCCTCCTCGAGCCGCTCCCAGGTCTCGTCGTCCACCTCCTCGAACAGCGTCGCCTGGATCTCGGCGCCGAGCGCCTGGCGCGTCTTGCGCAGGTTCTCGCGCAGCCGCGCGAACATGCCGCGCCGACGCTCGGCCACGACCGGCTCAGCCGTGGCGGGGGCCGCGCCGGCGGCCCCGGCGGCGGTGATGAAGAGGTCCTCCCATTCGCGTGCCATCGGCGGGCGACGTTAGCAACGCGCGGACGGGCGCTCGGACCGGCGCGGCTCAGGCGACGGCGTGGCGCTCGGGCAGGCGCCGCGAGATCACCTTCGAGATCCCGTCGCCCCCCATCGAGACGCCGTAGAGCGAGTCGGCGGCCTCCATCGTGCGCTTCTGATGTGTCACGACGATGAACTGCGCCCGGTCGCTGTAGGTGTCGAGCAGGTCGAGGAACCGGGTGATGTTCAGGTCGTCGAGCGCGGCCTCGACCTCGTCCATGATGTAGAACGGACACGGCTTGGCGAGGAAGACGGCGAACAGGAAGGCGAGTGCCGTCATCGACTTCTCGCCGCCGGAGAGCAGCGTCAGACGCTTCATCGCCTTGCCCGCCGGCGTGATCTCGATCTCCACGCCGAGCAGGTCCTCGTCCCCCTCGTCGGTCTCCTCGACCTCGGCGAGTTCCTCGCCATCACCCGCCTGCGCCGACTGAAGCCGCTCGCCGCCGATCACCTCGGCGCGCCCCTCCTTCTCGGATACGAGCCGCAGCCGCCCGCTTCCGCCCGGGAACACGCGCGCGGCGAGCTCCTCGAAGTTGCGCGCCGCCGCGTCGAAGGTCTGCTCGAACGTCTCGCGGATCTGGCGGTCCGTGTCGCGGATCAGCCCCTCCAGCTCGCGCAGCGCCGTCTCGAGGTCGGTGCGCTGGGTCTCGAGCTCCTCGACGTGGGCGAGCGCCTCGGCGTACTCGTCCTGCGCGAGCGGGTTCACGGGGCCGAGCTGCTCGCGCCGGCGGGCGAGCCGGTCGAGCCGCACCCGCAGCTCCTCGCGTCGTTCGTCGGGCAGCGCCTCCGGAGCCGGGGACGGCTCGAGCTCGAGCTCATCGGCCAGCCGCCGCAGCGCCTGCTCGGCGTCGGCCTCCTGATCTCGTGCCCGCTGCGAGCGGACCTCGGCGGCGGTGAGCGCCTCGCCGGCGGCGTGGAGCCGCGACTGGATCGAGGCCTCCTGCTGGGCGCACGCGCGCAGCTCGGCCGCCACCGACTCCCCGGCCTCGCGGTCGCGGCGCAGGGCGGCGTCGAACTCCGCCTTGCCATCGGCGATGGCCGAGGCGAGCTCGAGCAGCTCGTCGTGGATGGCCGCGATCTGCGGCGCCAACCGCTCATCCCGGGCGATCTCGGCCCGCAACCGGCGGATCTGGACGTCACGCTCGGCGCGCTCACGCTGCGCCCGGTCGAGCTGGGCGCGCTCGGATCTCAGTTCGACCTGGATCTGGGCGCGCCGCGCCGCTCCGGGGCCCTCGTCCGGGGCGGTGCGCCGCCGCTGGATCGCGGCGGCGAGGCGACGCTGCTGCTCGCCCACCTCATCGAGCCCGTCGACGGCGGCGCGGTGGGCGGCGATCGCCCGCTCACGCACGCCGTCCAGTTCCGCCACGCGACTCGCCGTCGCCTCCACCGCGCCGCGCGCGGCCTGCTCGGCCTGCACGGCGCGCTCGCTGGCGGCGATCAGCTCGTCGCGGCGGTTGCGCTCGGCGAGCACGCGCTCCTCCCCCACGCGCGCGGTCTGGCGCAGCTCGCCGCTGAGCCCGGAGAAGACGCGGCCGGAGGCGGTGACCGCGACGCCGGGAAACGTGTCGGGCACGGCGGCGAGGTCCTCGACGATCCAGACGTCGGCCAGCAGCCGCCGGGCGATCCCGGCGGCTCGGCTCTCGCCGGAGACGTACTCCCGCAGCGCCACGGCACCGGGCACCGGCGGGTTCGCGCCGGGGCCGTCCGGATCGACGTCGCGCAGGATCAGCACCCGCCCGCCGTCACGGCCGGAGCGGTCGAGCAGTTCGCCCGCCGCGACGCGGTCCTCGAGCAGCGCGGCGCCGAGCCGGCCGTCGAGCGCGGCCGCCACCGCCAGCTCGTAGCCCGACGCGACCGTCAGCTCGTCGGCGAGCGAGCGAGCCCCGCCCGGCGCGCCCTGGTGGCTGCGCAGGAACTGGTTGACCGCGGCGAGCTCCCCGCCGATCCGGGCGCTCTCGCGCCGGGCCGCCTCGACGACCCGCTCCGCCTCGCGCACCTCGGCACGAGCCTGCTGACAGCCGAGCTCGGCCTCCTCGCGCGCCTGCTTGGCCAGCGCGACCGCAGCGGCGCGGTCGCGCTCGAGCTCGGTCGCCGCCGTCAGCTCGCGCTCGAGCTCGAGCAACTGGCGCGCCAGCTCCGCCTCGCGGTCGCGCTCGAGCGCGTCGAGCTCCCGGCTCAGCGCGTCGATCCGCTCCTGCGCCTGCTCATCGGGCACATCGGCCGAGGCGGCCGCGGAGGCGCGCTCGAGCTGCTCTCGCGCCTGTTCGAGCCGGCGGCTGACCGTCTGGGCCGCGTTGCGCACGCTCTCGGCCCGGTACCCCACCCGGTCCGCCGCGGACTGCGCTCCGTAGCTGCGGCGTGAGAGCTCCTCCCGCTGAGTCGAGCGCGCCGCCAGCGCCTCCTCGGCGAGCCGCCGCCGCTGCGAGACCGCCTCCAGCTCGGCGGCGACCTCTCCGCGCAGGGCGCGCGCCTGCACCGCCTGCTCGGTCGCGGCGGCGAGCTCGACGCGACGGGCGCGCAGCTCGTCGCGGGCGAGCTCCCAGCGCACCTCGAGCGTCTGGCGGTGCAGGCGCTCGTGGAGCTCCGCGGCCTCGGCCTGTCGCTTCAGCGGCTTCAGGCGCGAGCGTGCCTCGCGCTCGACGTCGAGCGCGCGGTCGAGGTTGTCCTGGGTGTGACCGAGCTTCAGCTGGGCACGGCGGCGACGCTTGCGATGCTTGCCGAGGCCGGCCGCCTCCTCGATCAGCAGCCGGCGCTCCCGGGGCTTGGAGGTGACGATCGCCTCCACCCGGCCCTGCGAGATGACCGAGTGCATCTCCTTGCCCAGACCGGTGTCCGAGAGCACCTCGATCACGTCGATCAACCGACAGCGCGCGCCGCCGATGCGGTACTCCCCGTCGCCGCTGCGGTCGAGGCGGCGCATGATCGAGACCTCCGGCCCGAGGCCGAGGAGCCCCTCGCCGTCGTCGAGCACCAGCTCGACCATCGCGCTGGCGGCCGCCTGGCGGCCCGGCGCGCCGCCGAAGATGACGTCCTGCATCGAGTGGCCGCGGACCGCCATCGGCGACTGCTCGCCGAGCGCCCACAGCACCGCGTCGGTGACGTTCGACTTCCCCGACCCGTTCGGGCCGACGATCACGCTCGTGCCGGGCCCGAACTCGAGCCGTGTGCGGTCGGGGAACGACTTGAACCCCTTCATGGTGATGCTCTTCAGATACACCGCGTCCGCTCCCCGCCTACGCCCTGCCCGCGGCGCCGACGGTGGCCAGCGCCTCCTCGGCCGCGGCCTGCTCCGCGTCCTTCTTGCTCCGCCCCACCCCTCGCCCGATCTCCTCCTCGCCGATCCGGGCGGCGATCGTGAAGGTCCGGTCGTGCGGCGGCCCGCTCTCACTTAGCACCTCGTAGCTCACCAGGGCCCCGCGCCGGGCGAGCCGCTCCTGCAGGGCCGACTTGAAGTCGACCGGGCGCTCGAGGGCGTCGGCCAGCTCGGCCTGGAACGCCTCGACCACCGCGGCGGCGACCGGCTCGTAGCCGAACTGCAGGTAGCAGGCGCCGATCACCGCCTCCGTGATGGAGGCGAGCACCCGCTCGGTCGAGAGCAGGCTCGGGAGGGCCGCGGCGGCGCCGGCGGGAGCGGCGGCCGCCAGACGCTCGGGAACGCCGAGCCGCTCGGCCACCGCCCGGCAGGAGCGCCCCGAGACGGTCTGCGCCCGGATCTTCGTCAGCTCGCCGGCGCTGAAGCGCTCGAGCAGCGGGAAGATATGGGAGGTGACCGCCAGCGACAGCACGCTGTCCCCCAGGAAGGCGAGCCGCTCGTAGGAATCCGCGCGCTTGGGCGTCCAGGAGGCGTGCGTGAAGACCGTGCGCGACAGCTCCTCGGGCAGCGCGTCGAGCAGTTCTCGCAGCCGCGTGACCGGTTCCCGGGCGTCCGCGTCGCTACGAGTCACCGGCCGCGTCGCCCGTGGTCGTGACGCCACTCGCGAGCACGAACTCCACCGCCTGGCCGACGGTGAGGATCCGGGCGGCCTCCTCATCGGAGATCCGCACGCCGTAGCTGTCCTCGAGCTCCTGGACGAGCGTGTAGAGATCGAGCGAGTCGGCGTCGAGATCCTCGCGGAACCGGGTGGCCTCCTCGATCGCGCCGGGGTCGACCTCGAGCTCGTCGGCCAGGTGCGCGCGGATCGCGCTGAGGATCTGCTCACGAGTCATGGACGCCTACCGTAGCCCCCGGCTCGGACGGGGAACCAGCTTCGGCGGCCTTTGCAGCGGTTTCCGCCAGGTCGGCCTCCGTGTCGCCGTCGGTCCCGCCCGCGCCCGGCTTGCGCAGCGCACCGGCCTCCTCGAGGGCGGCGCGCGTCCGGCCGATCACGTCCTCCTCCACCCCCCGGGCCGCCACCTCGATGGCCCGTGCGAAGCCATGCCGGGTGAAGCGCCCGTGGCAGACGATGCCGATCTGCCGCAGGCCGAGCATGTAGGCACCCCCCGTGACCTCGGGGTCGATCTCCCGCCGCAGGCCCATGATCGACGGTCGCAGCAGGAATCCCCCGACCTTGGCGCGCAACGACCGGTGGGCGGCGTCGCGCAGCAACCGCAGGGTCTCCGACGAGACGCCCTCGATCAGCTTGAGCGCGATGTTGCCGGTGAAGCCATCGGCCACCACGACGTCGACGACGTTCTGCAGCGCCACCGTGCCCTCGACGTTGCCGATGAAGTTCAGGCCGGCGCCGCCCTCGCCGCTCAGGCGCTCGTGGACCTCCTTGAGGTCCGGGGTGCCCTTGGCCGGCTCCTCGCCGTTGGAGAGCAGCGCGACGCGCGGTGCGTCGATCCCAAGGACCGCCTGGGCGAAGGCCGAGCCCATGTGGGCGAACTGGACGAGGTGCTCCGGCCGGCAGATCACGTTCGCCCCGACATCGAGCAGGAGCAGCGGTCCGACGCCGGGCCGCGGCAGCGGCAGCGCGAGGGCCGGGCGGTAGATGCCGCGGTCGCGCTTGAGGTTGAAGAGTCCCGCGGCGAGCGCCGACCCGGTGGATCCGCCCGAGACGAGCGCCTGGGCACGACCCTCGGCGACGGCACGCGCCGCCTGCACGATCGACGCCTGCGGGGTGGAGCGCACGGCGTAGGCGGGATCGGTCGCCTTGGCGATCGAGATCGGCGCGTCGATCAGCTCGACCCCGTCAGGCAGCGAGGTGATCCGGGAACCGTCGGCGAACAGGAGCACGTGGACGCCGCTCGCCGCGGCGATCGCCGCACCGTGTGCGACCTCCTCCGGACCGAGATCGGCCCCGTTGCCATCGACGGCGACGGTCACCATCGGTGACTGGCGCCTCAGTGCGTCGAGTCGGTGGCGACCACGGTGCGCCCCTTGTAGCTACCGCAGACCGGGCACACGCGGTGCGGGAGGCGCGGGCTGTGGCACTGGGGGCAGGCGTTGGTGGCGGCGGCGCTCACCTTGTGGTTGGCGCGGCGCTTGGTCGTGCGCGAGTGGGACTGCTTTTGCTTGGGGACGGCCATGACGGAGGAAAGTAGCAGGCCCGGCCGGGCGCGGCCGGGCCCGATCAATCGAACTTGATCTCGGAGAGCTTCGACCAGCGCGGATCGGGCTCGGCGGCGTGCCGGTGGTCGGGGCCGGCGACGTTCAGGTCGGCGCCGCACTCGGGGCACAGACCGGCGCAGTCCTCGCGGCACAGGATCGCCCGCGGAAGGGTGAGGGCGAGCGCGTCGCGCGCCCATGCGCCGAGGTCGAGCACGCCGTCGGTCACGTACGGCGAGTCGAGCTCGTCGCCGGCGCCGGGCTGCGAGATCTCGCGCGCGTCGACCTCGAAGCGGGCCTCCGCCGGCTCCAGGCAGCGCATGCAGGGGCCGCGCAGCACGGCGTCCAGGCGCAGCCGCAGCGCGTATGCCTGCCCGGTGGTGCGGGAGACGTCCAGACGTACGGGCACGACGTCCGGGTCGACCGGGTACTCGTCGGCGCCGAGGGTGAACGGCGCGATCCGCACGGCGAGGTCGAGGCGGCGGCCCTCGCCCGAGGTGAGGCGCAGGCCGTTCAGGTCGAAGCTGTCGATCACGGGGGCCATGCCTCCCAGCGTAGAGTCGGCCCCGCGCCCGTCCCCATCACGCCTCCCGGAGCGCGTTCAGGCCCTGTCCGGCGAGCGCGAGCGCGCCGGCGGCGGAGAGGACGATGCCGATCACGAGCGGCACGAGCTCCGCTCCGCGGGCCAGGGGCTCGTGGTAGAGGAGCACCCCGGCCAGGATCAGACCGTTGGCCGAGACGGTGGTGCTCGCCGCGGAGACGCTGGCGGCGTTGGCCCGGGCGAAGGCGTGCTGGATGAGCGAGAGCGACCAGGCGCTCAGCACGATCATCAGCCACGGACCGGGTGTCTCGAGCAGCGGCAGCACGGCGCCGGTCCCGTGCAGGACGACCCGGTCGGCGATCTCCTTGGTGAACACGGCGGTGGCCACGAACACGATCCCGACGGCCGCCCCCTTGAAGATCCCGCTGCGCGAGCGGGCGAGCAGCAGCGCCGGAAGCGTCAGGACGACCGCGGTGAGGACCTCCGTGAGGTCGGAGAGCGGCGGCGCGGTCGCGTTGGAGGTGATGACGCTCGAGGCCACGAGGACGCCGCCGATGGCGAGCAGGATCACCCCCGTCAACTCGAAGCGCGTGAAGCGTTCGCCGAGCCAACGGTGGCCCATCAGCACCAGTCCGCCGCGTCCCAAACTGCGCAGGCTGGTCACCACCGGGACCGGTACGAGGCCGAGTGAACCCGCTTCCGCGGCCCACGCGAGTAAGCTCAGCGCCATCGCCATGAGCCACCATGGCCTGCGCGCCAGGGTGGCCAGCAATCGGAGGCCGTGTTCGCCAACGCCGACCCGCATCATTTCTCGCTTCTCCAGGGCGGCAGCGGCGCTGTTCGCGAGCCCGCAGATGAGCGCGAGCGCGCTCCCTAACAAGAACATCGATTACAGGAGCATTCAGTGCAAGACGGGCAACCGAAATTGGCAGCGACGCCAGCGATCGTATCGCCACCCGAGCCATCGCCGCTCGCGGCCCCGAGGAAGGTCCTCATCCTCTCGGGCGAGATGGGCGAGGGCCACAATGCCGCCGCCGCCGCGATCACCGAGGCGATCTCCGAGGTGTGGCCCGGTTGCACGGTCGAGCGGTTCGACACGCTCGAGCTCTGGGGCCGCCCGTTCTCGCGCTTCATGAGCCGGGGCTACGAGATCCAGATCCGCCTGCTGCCCCTCACCTACGAGGTCTTCTACGACGCGCTCTGCGCCTCGCGCAGCTTCGCCGCGCTCAGCAAGCTCGCCATCGGCAGCTTCTTCGGCCGGCGCCTGAGGGACTTTTTGAAGACCCATGACGCCGATCTGGTCATCTCGACCTATCCGTTCGGCTCGGCCGCGCTGCACTGGCTGCGCACGCACGAGTCCTACAAGGTCCCCACCGTCACCTACATCCCCGCCTTCCACGTCCACCCCGTGTGGGCGTACGCGGGGATCGACCAGCATTACGTGATGTACGACACGGCGGGCGACCACGCGGAGACCGCGGGCTTCGAACGGACGATGCGCGTCGGGGCGCCGCCCGTGCGCCAGGGCTTCGGCACGGTGGGCAAGAAGGAGGCGCGCGAGCGCCTCGGCCTCGACCCTGACCGCTTCATCCTCCTGACGACCGGCGGAGCGTGGGGCCTCGGGGGCATCGACGAGGCCGTCAAGTCGCTCGCCTCGTCCGGCATCCCCAAGCTCCAGGTGATCGCCGTGTGCGGCAGGAGCACGCGGCTGCTCGAGCACCTGCAGGGGATGGGCATCCCGGAGGACCGCCTGCGCACCTTCGGCTACGTGAAGAACATGCACGAGATCATGGCCGCGGCCGACGTGGTGGTGACCAACGGAGCCGGCGTCACGGTGCTCGAGGCGCTGCGGACGCCGCGGCCGGTGATCGCCTTCAAGCCGCTGGCCGGCCACGGCAAGGCCTCGACCGAGGAGATGATGCGACGGGACCTGGCGCTGGTGGCCAACGACATCACCGAACTCGTCTCCGTCGTGCGCGAGCTCGCCACCGACCAGGTTCTGATGGCGCGCATGGAGCACGCCGGGCGCGAGTGGTGCCGGGGCCGCGAGCTCCGGGACAGCGTGCGCGGGATGGCCGAGCTGTTCCCGGCCACCCCGGCGACCGCACACGCGTAGCGGAACGAGGCACGATGGCGGCGCGCGCCCCGCGTCGGACGCGCCGCCGGCGACTGCCATCATGAGCCGGTGTCCAGCTGGTTTCGGAGCTACGGCTACGCGAGCGTCCACGACCGTCTGATCGTCGGCGCGCTGCCCCTGGACGAGGGTGACGTGAGCCGCCTGGGCGCGCTCGGCGTGACCCGCGTGCTCAACCTCGTCCAGGACGAGGAGTACCCGCGCGGGTCACGGCGGCGAGTCGAGCGTGCGCTCGCCGACCTGGGCATCCTCGAGGTGCGGATGGGCACCGAGGACTACGGCGGCCTGAGCCCGGCGCTGCTCGAGGCGGCGACCGCCCAGGTCAACGGCTGGCTCGACGAGGGTGAGGTCGTCTACCTGCACTGCCGCGCCGGATGGCAGCGGTCAAGCGCGGTCGCGGCCGGCGCCATCGCGCTGCGTGACGGCCTCGACATCGAGGCCGCCCTGCAGCAGGTCCAGCGGATGAAGCGCACGGCGGATCCCCTTCCCCACCAGCGCGAGGATCTCGCACGGTGGTTCGCGTCCCGGGTCCAGAGCGGCCGCTGAGCGGCCGCGGAGGAATCGGTCGTTCCCCGCGGGACGCCGGCGGTCCGCGCCGGTCCGGAGCCCGCTGGACACCTTCTCTGAGGGCCGCCGGCCCGTCGCTGGGTCCGCTCGGCCATCTCTGGCCCCCCTGGGGCGCCTCAGAGGCCCGCTGGGGCGTCTGCGGCCCCTCGGGCGGCTCCGTGCTCAGCCGTCGGCCGCGCGCAGGTCAGCGGCGCGCAGATGGCGCGGTGGGCGCGGAATCGCCGGGTCCTCGAAGAGCGCGCGCGGTCGGTCGAGCTCATCCGCGAGCGCGCCGGCCCGCTCGTCCTCGGCCGAGAGCGGGACGTCCCTGGCCGTCTCGGTGATCTGCTCCACGTCGGTCAGCTCCGAGCCGCCGGCCACCGCGCCGTGCTCGGCGAAACGGCGCGCGGCCGGCAGCACGCGACGCTCGTAGGAGCCGACGGTCTCGTTGTAGGCGTTGACCGTCGAGTTGAGGCGCTTGCCGAGCGTCTGGATCAGTCCGGAGAGCTTCGCGAGCCGACCGTGGAGCTCACGGCCGAGGTCGGAGATCGCCTGCGCCGACTCCGCCACGCGCTCCTGCTGCCAGCCGTACCCGACCGAGTGCAGCAGCGCGAGCAGCGTCGTGGGCGTGGCGATCAGGACGCGGCGGGCCATCGCGTCCTCGATCAATGTCGGGTCGGCGTCGAGCGCCGCCCCGTAGAGGTGCTCGCCCGGCAGGAAGAGCACGACGAAGTCCGGCGCGGATTCCATCCCCTGCCAGTACGCCTTGTCGGCGAGCTGCTTGACGTGGCGGCGCAGCAGTCGGGCGTGGGCCTGCATCGCCTCCGTCCGTGACGCCTCGTCGGTTGCCTCGTACGCGTCCAGGATGCCCTGCAGCGGCGCCTTGGCATCCACCACGACGTGCTTGCCGCCGGGCAGGTTGACGACCATGTCGGGCCGCAGCGTCTGCTCCTCGCCGGCGAAGCTCGCCTGCTCATTGAAGTCGCAGTGCCGGACCATGCCGGCGAGCTCCACGACCTTGCGCAGCTGCATCTGCCCCCACTGCCCGCGGGTGTTCGGTTTGCGCAGCGCGGTGACCAGGGCGCCGGTCTCCGACCGCAGCTTCTCGTTGGCTTCGGCGAGCTGACGCATGCGCTCGGCGAGCATCCCCTGAGACTGGTGGCGCTCCTTGTTCAACTCGAGCAGCTGCTGGTCGACCCGCTGCAGCTGGTCGCGCAGCGGCCGAACGAGCTGCTCGACGGCCAGCTGGCGGCGCTCCAGCTCGCCCTTGGCCTCCGCCTGGGTGCTCTGGAGCTGCGTGCGCGCCAGCTCGGTGAGCTGGCGCATGCTCGCGTCGAGCGCCTCGGCGCTCATCGCCCGGAAGGAATCCGACAGCTGGGCCTGACCGGTGCGCATCTGCTCCTGGGTCTCCCGCAGCGCGCGGATCCGCTCGCGCATGATCAGCGCGGTCACACCCGCGCCCACGATGACACCCACGATCAGCCAGAGAGCACTCATGGGCCCAGCATCGCGGACGAGGCGGACGGAACCGTCTCGAACGCAGGTTCGCCCGCGGGCGCGGAAGGACCCGCGGTCGGCGCGGGACGGGGTCGGCGCGGGACGGGGTCCGCCCGGGGCGCCGTCCGCGCGGGGCGCGGTCAGCCCGGCACGCGGGCAAACGGGGTGCGCGGGGACGCGCTAGGCGACTTCGGCGGGCTCGTCCTTGCCCGCCAGGCGATCCCGGCCGCGCTGGACGGCCGCGATGAACTTCGAGAGGTTGACCTCGAGCGTGTTGAGAATCTCATCGGCGTAGTCCTCGGCCCCGAGCCGGATCTCCCGCTCCCGCGCGTGGGCCTCCTCGAGGATCTCCTCGGCGGCGCGCTCGGCCTGCTTGGTGATCTCCTCCTGGGAGACGAGGCGGTCCTGGCGGTCCCGCGCCTCCTTGACGATGCGCTCCGCCTCCCGCTTTGCCTCGGCGAGCATCTCCTGGCGCTCCTTCACGATCCAGCGCGCCTGCTTGATCTCCTCGGGGATCGTCGCGCGCATCTGGTCGAGGATGTCGTAGATCTCCTCCTTGTCGACGCGCACCTGATCCGTGAGCGGCATCGGCTTCGCGTTGTGGACAAGGTCGTCGAGCTTGTCGATGAGTACGAGAACGTCCATCTCAGGTCCTCTGTTTCGTCAGCGGCTGATTCGTTCCTGCAAGGCCTGC
>DAIDJO010000080.1 GCA_027451345.1 Solirubrobacterales bacterium | reverse complement strand
GCGCTCCCGCCTCGACCGTCAGGTGCGTCGCGGTCGCCTCGATGACGCGGCGCAGGCGGCTCAGCACGATCAGGATCGAGCCCTCGCGCGGCACCGCACCGCCGCGGTGACTCGTGCCCGCTCCCCGGACGACGGTGGCGGCGTCCGCGTCCGCGCAGGCCGCGACGACGTGGGCCACCTCGATGGCGGTGCCGGGCAGGACAACGGCGGCGGGCAGCGGACCGTCGCGCCGCACGCCGTCGGAGCGGTACACCGACAGGAGCGCCGGGTGGGTGAGCACGTTGCGCTCCCCGCAGATCAGGCGCAAACGCGCGATCAGCTCGGCCCCGGCCTCCATCCGCGAAGTGTCGCCGATCCGCCCGCGCCGGCACGGCCACAGGCCGCCGTCTCGAAGCCGCAGCGAGCATCTAGACTGACCGGTGATGGCCTCCAAGAACCAGATCCACGTCGGCAATGTCCCGATCGGTGGCGGCGCCCCGGTCGCCGTCCAGACGATGACCAAGACCGAGACGGCCGACGTCGCCGCCACGCTCGCCCAGATCAAGCGCGTCGCCGAGGCGGGCGCGGACCTCGTCCGCTGCGCCGTCCCGCGAGAGAAGGACGCCGAGGCGCTCCGGACGATCGTGCGCGAGTCCCCGATCCCGATCGTCGCCGACATCCACTTCAACCACACCCTGGCGCTGAAGGCCTTCGACGCCGGCGCGCACTGCATCCGCATCAACCCCGGCAACATCGGTGGGCCCGACAAGGTGGCGGAGGTGGTCGCCAAGGCCAAGGAGGTCGGCCGGCCGATGCGCATCGGCGTGAACTCCGGGTCGCTGCCGGCGCACCTGCGCGAGCTCGAATACTCCAACCCGGTCGAGGCGCTCGTCACCGCCGCAGTCGAGTTCGTCGAGCTGATGGAGCGGCTCGACTTCACCAACTTCAAGGTCTCGATGAAGTCGACGAGCGTGCCGAACACGATCGCGTCCAACCGGCTGCTCGCCGAGCGCATCCCCTACCCGCTGCACCTCGGGGTCACCGAGGCCGGCACGAAGTGGTCGGGCTCGCTGAAATCGGCCGTCGGACTCGGCACCCTGCTCGCCGACGGCATCGGCGACACGATCCGCATCTCACTCTCGACGTTCCACGCCGAGGAGGAGGTCAAGGTCGCCTGGGAGATCCTCAAGGCGCTGCGCCTGCGTCGACGCGGACCCGAGCTGATCGCCTGCCCGACCTGCGGTCGCCTGCAGTTCGACATGGACACGGTCGTGGCGGAGGTCGAGAAGCGGCTGGAGGCCTACGAGGACCCGATTCAGGTCTCCGTCCTCGGCTGCGCCGTGAACGGGATCGGCGAGGCGCGTCACGCCGACTTCGGCATCACCGGCGCCAAGGACATGGGCATGATCTACGCGAAGGGCGAGCCGCTGAAGAAGGTGCCGACGGCGCAGCTCGTCGACGAGCTCTTCAAGGAGATCGACCGCTACTACGCCGCGGGCAAGACGCTCGTGCGCGACGACGCGAGCGCGGCCGAGGCCGCGCAGTGGCTGGCCGAGAACGAGGACGCGACGGCGATGACGCCCGAGCGGCTCGCCGCGATGGAGGCGGCCGCCGCGGAGGCCGAGGCGTCGGTGGAGGCCGAGGCGTCGGCGGAGTCGGAGGCGGCGAGCGCCACCCGGCTCGATGAGGCCGTCTCCCCGGTCGCCGGCCGGCGGTTCACTCGGGCCTGAGCCGCTCCCGCAGCGGGGCCGGCACCAGGCCCAGGAACGGGTCGGGGTGGCGTCGGAGGTAGTCGGCGACGAACGGGCATTGGGGCACGAGCTCGAGCTCGCGGCTCGCCACGTCGAGCAGGACCCGGCGGACGAGCTCGCTGCCGATGCCCCGGCCGCCCTGCGCCGGGTCCACCTCGGTGTGGGTGATCGTCACGCGCCCGCCGTCGATCCGGTAGTCGGCGTGGCCGACGAGCTCGCCGTCCAGGCGTGCCTCGTAGCGGCTGCGGGCGGGATGGTCGGTGACGTCGATGTGCATTGCCTCGCGAGGTCGGGGCCGCAGGAACGCGCGGACGGGGGCCGCCGCGGCCCCCGTCCGGGAACCGGGGTCAGGCGACGGCGGCGAACCGCTCGGCCACCACGTCCCAGTTGACGGTGTGCCACCACGCGTCGAGGTAGTCGGGGCGCCGGTTCTGGTACTTCAGGTAGTACGCGTGCTCCCACACGTCGACTCCGAGCAGCGGGGTGTGCCCATCGCTGATCGGGTTGTCCTGGTTGGGGGTCGACACGATGGCGAGCCCGGAGCCGTTGTGCACCAGCCACGCCCAGCCGGAGCCGAACCGGCCGACTCCGGCCGCCTTCAGCTGCGCCTGGAACTCGCCGAAGGAGCCGAAGGTGGAGGCGATCGCATCGCCGAGCGCGCCGCCGGGCTCCCCGCCCTTGCCCGGGCCCATCGACTCCCAGAACAGCGTGTGGTTGTAGTGGCCGCCCGCGTTGTTGCGCACCGGGCCCTGCTTGTCGGCCGGCAGGGCGGCGAGGTTCGTGAGGACGTCCTCCACGGACCGGTCGGCCCATTCGGTGCCCTCGAGCGCGGCGTTGGCGTTGTTCACGTACGCGGCGTGATGCTTGTCGTGGTGGATCTCCATCGTCTGCGCGTCGATGTGCGGCTCGAGCGCGTCGAAGGCGTACGGGAGGTCAGGTACGGAAAAGGCCATGCTCACTCCTGTCGTCGGTGTTGCCCTGAGCAGAGCTACGGGGTTCGCTTGCTGTACAGCCGTTGTACCAGAGCCCCGTGCGCCGCGTGCCTCGCGCCGGCGTGTCGGCGACGGTGCGCCACGGCGGGGGCCGGGATCCGTGGCGGACGCGCCCCGGGTACGCTTGCGCCATGCCCCGCCTGTCGGAATACCTCCTGCCCACCGAGCGCGAGCCGCCGGCCGACGCCGAGGCGCTCAGCCACAAGCTGCTCGTCCGAGCCGGGCTCATCCGGCAGGTCGGCTCCGGCCTGTGGTCGTGGATGCCGGCCGGGTGGCGCGCGCATCAGCGGGTCGTGCAGATCATCCGCGAGGAGATGGACGCGATCGGCGGCCTGGAGGTCCTCATGCCGATCCTGCAGCCCGCCGAGCTGTGGAAGCGCAGTGGCCGGTACGAGAGCTTCGGCGAGGAGCTCTTCCGGCTGCGCGACCGCAAGGACGCCGACATGGTGCTCGCGCCGACGAGCGAGGAGGCCGTGACGACCCACGCCGCCGCGCTGATCCGCTCCTACCGCGACCTGCCGAAGATCCTCTACCACTTCCAGACCAAGGAGCGCGACGAGCCGCGCCCGCGCGCCGCGGTCCTGCGCTCGCGTGAGTTCGTGATGAAGGACTCCTACAGCTTCGACCGGGACCGCGAGGGGCTCGACCGCACCTACGAGCTGCACGCGCGCGCCTACGATCGCATCTTCGATCGCTGCGGCCTGGAGTGGTACAGCGTCGAGGCGGACGTCGGAGCGATGGGCGGCTTCGGCGCCCACGAGTACATGGCCCCCTGTCCGGCGGGCGAGAACGACGTGGTGGTCGCGCCCGGGTACGCCGCCAATCTCGAGGTCGCCTCCGCCGAGCCACAGCCGGTCGAGCTGCCGCCGGCCCCGGCCGGTCCGCAGGAGGCGCCGACCCCCGGTCTCGTCACGATCGCCCAGGTGGCGGGCGCGCTCGGGCTTCCCGAGGGTGCGCTCCTGAAGGCCTACCCGGTCGTGCTCCCCGACGGCTCGCTCGTCCTCGTGATGCTCCGGGGCGACCACAAGGTCAACGAGATCAAGCTCGCGCTGGCCCTCGGCGGCCCGTCCCGGCAGGCGACGCCCGAGGAGATCGAGGCCCAGCTCGGACCGCCCGGCTCGATCGGGCCGGTCGGCGTGTCGGCCCGCATCCTCCTCGACGATGCGGTCGTCGCGGGCGCCGGCGGGTACGTCGTCGGCGCCAACCGCCCGGGCCTGCATCTCAGCGGCGTGGTGCCGGGTCGCGACTTCATGTTCGAGCGTGCGGACGTGCGCAACGTCGTGGCCGGTGACACGGTCGCTGGACACCCGGTGCGGATCGAGCCGGCCATCGAGGTGGGCAACATCTTCAAGCTGGGCACCCGCTACAGCGACGTGCTCGGGGCGACCTACCTGGACCATGCCGGGGTGAGCCGGCCGATCTGGATGGGGTGCTACGGCATCGGCCCCGCGCGCATCGCCGCGGCCGCGATCGAGCAGTTCGCGGACGACCGGGGCATCTCGTGGCCGCGCGCGATCGCTCCGTTCGACGTCCACCTCGTCACGCTCGGCAAGGACGGCAGCGAGGAGCGCGAGCTCTCGGATCGGCTCTACGAGGAGCTCCGCTCAGCCGGCCTGGACACCCTCTACGACGACCGCGACGCGGGACCGGGGGAGAAGTTCGCCGACGCGGAGCTGCTCGGCTGCCCGCTGCGCGTGACGATCGGGCGGCGGACGCTCCAGAACGGCGAGATCGAGGTGCAGGTCCGGCGGGGGCAGGAGGCCCGGGCGCTTCCCCTGGACGACGCGGCAGCGGCGACGGTCCAGCTGTGGCGCGGCCTGGCCTGAGCAAGCGGCGGCTCTTCGGCCTCGACCGCTCCGGCCCGAACCCGGAGCAGACGCGATCTGACCAGCCGCTGCGGCCGCTCACGATCCCGAACCTGATCGGGTACCTCCGGCTCGCCGCCATCCCGGTCTTCCTGATCGTGGCGCTGTCGAGCCGCACCGGGCGCAGCGGACTGGCGGCGACGCTGTTCGCCGTGATCGCGTGGGCGGACTACCTCGATGGCTTCACCGCCCGGCTGACCGGCCAGTTCAGCCGGCTCGGCGCGTTGCTCGACCCGATCGTCGACCGCCTGCTCGTGATCTCCGGCATGGTGGTCGCCTGGGAGTTCCGCCTCCTGCCCCGCTGGGCGATCGCGCTCGTCGTCGTGCGGGAGCTCCTGATGCTCATCCTCAGCCGTTACAGCCTGCGACGGGGTCGGGAGCTCAAGATCAACTGGCCGGGGCGGCTCGGGGTGGCGCCGACGATGGGCGCGCCGTTCTTCGCGATGGCCGGGGTGCACTGGCTCGCGGTGGCACTCCTCTACGCCGGCCTCGTGCTCGCCTGGCTGGCGGCGGCGCTCTACGTGCGGGCCGGCGTCGCCGATCTTCGAAAAGCCTCAAGCTCAGCTTGACCCTACGCCGAGCGGGCGTATACTCCGCTTCCCGGACCCACCGAATCGCCGGTGCTGCACAGCACGGAGGAACTACGTCGCATGGACACTTTCCCAGACCTCGGCTCACTGACCGACCAGGAGCTGAAGGACCTCATCAAGGAGATGACGGACGAGGAGATCGAGGTCTCCTACCGGCGGCGCATCCTCCACGGCAAGATCGACATCCTCCGGGCCGAGCTGGTGAGCCGCCTGCGACGCAAGGACGAGAGCGGGGAGCTGCTCATCAGCGGAGCCGACGTGCAGCGTCTGACGGACATCCTCTCGGGGAACTTCCCGCCGCCCGACGCCCTGCCCGGCGAACTCTCCGGCGACCGGCCCTCCAGTTCGGACTGAGCCTCCGGTGGCCCAGCACTGCCCCGAGTGTGGCTTCGCCAACGCGGACGGCGCCAACTACTGTCAGCGCTGCGGCGCCTTCATGGCGGTCCCGGACGGCGCCGGCGGCGTCGACTCGACGGCGACCTACCGGATCAGCGAGGCGGGCGAGTTCGAGGAGCTCCCGGTCGAACAGGTCGCGTCGCGCGGGGCGGTGCTCGTGATTCGCGCCGGCGGGGGTCGCGCCGGCGAGGCGTTTCCGCTCGAGCGGCCCCGTCTCACCGTGGGCCGACGCCCCGACAGCGACGTGTTCCTCGACGACGTCACGGTCTCGCGTGACCACGCGGTCGTGGTCAAGCGTGGGGAGCACTACTACCTTGATGACTGCGGTTCGCTGAACGGAACGTACGTGAACCGTCGACGCATCGACTCCCAGCGGCTCAATGACGGTGACGAGCTGCAGATCGGCAAGTACAAACTCGCGTTTCTGGGGCACTGATGGCGACAGGCGAACGCAGTGACATGGCGGTTGAGCTCCCCGACCCGGTGGTGGCCGACAACGGCCGCCCCCGACAGAAGGCGGTGACGATCGGTGCCGTCTGCAAGGCGCTGGAGCTCGAGTTCCCCGACATCTCGATCTCGAAGATCCGCTACCTCGAAGATCAGAAGCTCCTCAACCCGCGCCGCACGCAGGGCGGGTACCGGCTCTACACCCCGGAGGACGTCCAGCGCCTGCGCACGATCCTCCGGCTCCAGCGCGATGAGTTCCTGCCGCTGCGGGTGATTCGCCAGGAGCTCGCCGGCGGTCGCAGCGAGCGGGAGGTGAGCCCGAGCGGCGACGCCCACTCCCTGCGCCGGGCGTCGGTGAGCCGCGATCCGGGGGCCCTCTACTCGCTCGAGGACGTCGTCGACGAGACCGGGGCCGACCCGAAGCTCGTCGGGGAGCTGGTCGAGTTCGGCGTGATCAAGGGGGAGATCAGGGCGGGCACGCGCTACTTCGACGACACCGAACGGGAGATCGTCCGGGCCGTCTCGGAGCTCGCGCGCTACGGGGTCGGGGGGCGCAACCTGCGCGTCTTCCGCACCTCGGCGGACCGTGAGGCCCAGCTGCTGCAGAGCATCCTTGCGCCGGCGCTGCGCTCGCGCAACCCGGAGCGGCGCAAGGAGGCGGTCGAGGCGCTCGAGAACCTCGCCTCGGTGACGACGCACCTCAAGCATCTCCTCCTGATCCGCGACCTGCGCAAGATCGCCACATGAGGCGCCGCTGATGGCCGGCCCGGACGCTGAGGACGGCGTCGACCTCGCGAGCTACGTTCGCGATATCCCGGACTTTCCCACGCCCGGGATCCTGTTTCGCGACATCACGCCGCTGCTGCTCGATCCCCGGGCCCTCGACGCGGCGGTCGCCCGGCTGACCCGCTACGCCCGGGACCTCGAGATCGACATGGTGGTCGCCGCGGAGGCGCGCGGGTTCATCCTCGGGGGCGCGCTCGCGCGCAGCCTCCACGCCGGCTTCGTTCCGGCCCGCAAGCCGGGCAAGCTCCCGCACGAGACGGTGAGCGCCGCCTACACGCTCGAGTACGGGGTCGACGCCCTGGAGATGCACGCCGACGCCTTTGCGGGGGGTACGCGCGTGCTCATCCACGATGACCTCCTCGCCACCGGGGGCACGGCGCGGGCGCTCGCCGAGCTCGTCGGCAGGCTCGGCGGCGAGGTGATGGCCTGCGTCTTCCTGGCCGAGCTCGAGCCCCTCGGCGGGCGCCGGCAGCTCGAGGGCTACGAGGTCCACTCCCTGATCCACTACCCCTAGCGGCGCCCGGCGCCCGCCGGGTGGGACCGCGCCGGTCCGATCGGAGCCGGGCCGGTCGGAGCCGCGAGGCTCCAGACGAGCCACGCCACGTGCTCGGGGGCGGGCGTGAGGACCTGCGCCCGCCAGGGGCCCGTCCGGCCGCCCGGCCAGCCGAGGGGAGACTCGAGGCGCCGTGGGTCGTACTGCACCGCGTCGCCAAGGGCCTTGGCGAGTGCCTCCTTGCTCGACCACAGCGACGTGACGAAGCCGGGGTCGTCGAGGCGGTCGGCGAAACGCCGGCGCTCCGCCGGCGTGCAGATCGACGCGCCGAAGCCGCCCTCGACCGGGCCCACCCGCTCGAGATCGACGCCGACCGGACGGTCGCTCCAGGCGACGAGCCCGAGCGGGCCACAGTAGGACCGTGAGGCGAACGGTGCCCGGGAGGCGAGCGGGTGGGCCTGGGCCAGACGCCGGAGCGCCTCGGGGTCGTGGCCGCCCCCGGGCAGCGTCACCAGCGCATGGTCCGGGCGCCGCTCGTCTATCGCGCCACCACCGGAGCGCCGTGCCACCGGCTGCCCGCGGGCAGCTCCTCGCCCCGCATGACGATCGAGCGGGCGCCGACGACGGTGCCGTCGCCGATCACGGTCTCGGGCAGGGAGACGCTGCTGGGGCCGAGCGTCGCGCCGATGCCGATCCGCACCGGCCCGGTGCTCATCAGCCGGTCGTGGAACAGGTGCGTCTCGACCACGGAGTTGCGGTTGACAGCGCAGCCGTCGCCGAAGCTCGCGAGATCGAATTCGGTGGTGGTGAGCGTGTCCACCCAGACGTCGCGCCCGACCTCGGCCCCGAGGATCCGCAGGTACGGCGCCATGAGCGCGGACCCGAGCGCGAGATTCATCAGCATTGGGCCCGCCAGCTGCTCCTGGCACGTGTTGACGACCTCGTCCCGCCACACGTAGAAGGAGAAGAACGGGTGATCGCCCGGGGTGTAGCGCCCCATCAGCGCCCACTTCACCGCGACCGTTACGAGCACGGCGACGACGCCGGCGAGGATCAGGGTCGGCACGATCGCCACGGCCATCCCGGCAACGCCGAGGCGCGCCCCGATCGTGTCCACTGTCAGGTAGGCGAGCGCGCCGATTCCCGTGGCGACGGACCCGGGGAGGAGGATGCGGATGACGTCCATCACGGCCCGGCCGACGCGCAGGCGCAGCGGTGGCGCGACGGTGCGGGCCGGATCGACACAGGAGGGGCGCCGCGGCAGCTGCAGAGGCGGCATGCCGAGCCACGAGGTGCCGTGCGGACCGTCCGCCGGCGCCACGGTCATCAGGCCGATCAGGCTGTCGTCGCCGACGCGCGTGTCGGGGGAGAGGATCGCGCTGTTGCCGAGGAACGTCCCGCTCCCGACCGACACCGGCGCGACCTGCAACCAGCCGTCCTTCGCGCGGGCGACCGCGCAGACGACGTCATCGGCGGCGAAGCTTCGCTCGCCGAAGCTGGTGAGACGGTTGATCCCGACCGCCGTGGAGATCTCGGTGCGCGACCCGACCGGGATCCCGCAGAGGCGCAGCCAACGGTTGGTGAAGCTCGAGGCGTACTGCGGGAACAGCACCCCACGGGAGTCGGCCATCAGCCGGTCGGTGAGCCACAGTGCCCATGGCGTCGGCCCGAGCCCGCGATGCCACCCCGGAACGATCAGGCGGCCGAGCGTGCGAACGGCGACCGCGATGAGGAGGGCCAGGGAGACCGTGAAGAGCAGGGCGAGCGCGGGGGCCAGGGCGAGCATGATGAGCGCGGCCGCGCTCGTCGAGCCAACGCCCCGCTCGACGGCCAGCAGCAGCGCGACCTCGGGCAGCGCGGCGAGCAGGGGCACGAGCATCTCCACGAGGACACCGACCCCGTACATCAGGCGCCAGCGACGCTCACCGTGCACCGCCGGGCCGGTCGTCTGCGGCAGCGGCCAGGTGTCACCGGCCGCACCGACGCAGACCGCGGGCGAGCCGGCCCACCGCTCCCC
Source organism: Solirubrobacterales bacterium (assembly GCA_027451345.1). Lineage (GTDB taxonomy): Bacteria > Actinomycetota > Thermoleophilia > Solirubrobacterales > Solirubrobacteraceae > Palsa-465. The sequence goes on along the minus strand of DAIDJO010000080.1, from coordinate 8,901 downwards.
GGCGGGAACCCGGCCGCTGATCACCGCGCCCGCCTCGACCTCGGCACCCGCCTCGACCTCGGCGCCCGGCATCAGCAGCGACCGGGTGCCGAGGCGCGCCCCCGCCCCGATGCGGACCTCTCCGATGACCAGCTCGCCGCCCTCGATCCACCAGCCGTGGAGGTCCACGTCACCCTCGAGCGTGGCGCCGGCGCCGATGTGGGCGAACGAGGAGGCGGGGGGAAGCGTGCCCAGCCGGGCATCGGCGGCGACGTCGTGGCCGACGAGCCGGGCGTAGCGCGCGGCCCAGGGGGTGCCGGCGACGCCGTCGAGCCGGCAGCGCTCGGCGAGCCGCTCGAGGAAGACCACCCGGAAGGCGATCCAGCCGTTGCGGGGGTAGCGGCCCGGCGTCACACCGCGCAGGAGCAGGCGGCGTCCGGCGGCGGCGATCAGCGAGTGGGTGCCGACGTTGGAGAGCAGGAACCAGCCCCCGAGAATCCAGCCCCAGCCGATCTGCGGTCCGACGTTGAACAGACGGTCGAGGACGAGGATCCCACCCAACCACGACGGGATGTCGAGCACGAACAGGCTGAGCAGGAGGGCGAGCTGCAGCATTCGGGCCACGGGGCGTGCCCCCTGGCTCGACGCGGCGACGGTCCCTGCGCCGCCGCCGATCTCCTCGAGTCGTCGCGCGAAGGTGCGCAGCGTCGGGTGTCGGTAGAGATCGGCCACGGCCACGGCTGGGAAGTGGCGGCGGACGACCGAGATGAGCTTCGCGGCGGCGAGGCTCGTACCGCCCGAGGCGAAGAAGTCGCTGTTGGGCCCGAGCGGCACCGGCCCGAGCTGGTCGGTCCACCGCTCGCCGACCCAGACCTCGTGGTCGCTCAGCAGCGTCCCGTCCGCGCCGATGCCGGCGGCCAGGGTCGTCGCGTCATCTCCCACCGGCCACGGGAGGGCACGCCGGTCGACCTTCCCGGCCGCGGACTTGGGGAGCTCCGGAAGCGGGACGACGAGCGGCACCAGGCCGGCCGGGAGCCGGTTGCCCACGAACTGGCGGACGTCGTCCGGCACGGCCCGGTCGCCGACGATGTAGCCGACGAGCAGCCGGTTGCCCGAGCCGCTCTCACGCACCGCGACGGCTGCGGCGCTCACCCCGGGGGCGGCCTGCAGCGCGGCCTCGATCTCCCCGAGCTCGATCCGGCGTCCGCCGATCTTCACCTGGTCGTCGCGACGGCCGACGAACTCGAGGCCCCGGTCGCCGAGGCGCACGATGTCCCCGGTCCGGTACGCGCGCTCCCAGCTGAGCGCCTCGACAGGGGCGTAGCGCTCCGCGTCGAGGGTCGCGTCGAGGTAGCGCGCGAGGCCGATCCCACCGATGACGAGCTCACCGGTCTCACCGTCCTGCACCGGGCGCTCACCGTCGAGGACGGCCACCTCCCATCCCGCCAGTGGCCAGCCGATCGTGATCGGCTCCCCGGGGATGATCGGCGCGGCGGTAGAGACGACGGTCGCCTCCGTCGGCCCGTAGGTGTTCCAGACCTCGCGACCCGCCGCGAGCCGCCAGCCGAGCTTCTCCGGGCACGCCTCGCCGCCCAGGATGAGGAGGCGGACGTCATGCAGGCAGGATTCGTCCCAGAGGGCGGCGAGGGTCGGCACGGTGGAGACGACCGTCACGCCGTGGTCGATCAGCCAGGTGCCGAGCTCGACCCCGGCGCGCACCACCGCGCGCGGCGCCGGCAGCAGCGTGGCGCCATTGGCCCACGCCAGCCAGATCTCCTCGCAGCTCGCGTCGAAGCCGACCGACAGGCCGGCCAGGACGCGGTCACGCGGGAGGACCTCCCAGAGCTCCGCCTCGGCGTCGACGAAGGCGGCCGCCGACCGGTGCGAGACCGCCACGCCCTTCGGCGCTCCCGTGGTGCCCGAGGTGAAGATCACCCAGGCGTCGTCATCGCCCGTCGGCTGCTCGCCGATCCGGCCGACCGGCGTCCGGCGTGGTTCGACGACGAGGCCGTCCCGGACCGCCGCGCAGGCCCCCGAGCGCTCGATGATGTCGCGGACACGCTCGGCGGGGTCCTCGGCGTCGATCGGGACGTAGGCGGCGCCGGAGCGCAGGACACCGAGAATCGCGAGGTAGAGCTCGGCCCGTCCGCTGGGCACGTGCACGACGACCCGGTCGCCGGGCCCGATCCCGAGCGCCGCCAACTCGGTGGCGAGCGCGCGGGCGGCCGCGTCCAGCTCGGCGTAGGTGTAGCTCGCGTCCGGGCCCTCGAGGGCCGGACGGGTCGGCCAGCGGGCGACGGTGGCGTCGAAGATCTCAAGCAGCGTCTCGTGGCGCGCCGCAGCGCGATGGGCCGGTTCGGCCGTGATGAAGTCGGTGTCGGGCCGTCCGAGGACGACACCGCTGATCGGTGTGTTCGTTTCCATGGTGAGTGCCTCCGTGGCCCGTCTCGTGGGCTGCTGATCACCATGGAAGCGGCCCCGTCCGAAGGCCGCCTAACGGTCGTGTTAGTGGTCGATTGGCGCGCCCTTGCACGGATGTTCACCCCGAATAAGCGTCCCCTCAACCGCTCCCGTTATCGTGCGGTGCGCGATGCCCGCTCCCGACGCCGTGCCACGCTCCCTCGGCTTCGACGCCCTCTACGGCCTCGAGCTGCTCGAGCTCGGGCGGGACCGCGCGCGGGCGCGGCTGGTGATCGAGGATCACCACCGTCAGCCCTTCGGCCTCGTGCACGGCGGGGTCTACGCGTCGATGGCCGAGGCGCTCGCCTCCTACGCGACGGCGGCGGTCGTGGTGCCGCTCGGCCGGTCCGCGAGCGGGATGTCGAACCTCACGAGCTTCCTGCGCCCGGTCACCGAGGGGACGGTTCACGCCCTGGCGACCTGCAAGCACGCCGGCCGCACGAGCTGGGTGTGGGAGGTCGAGATGACCGACGACGAGCAGCGGCTCTGCGCGACCTCGCGGGTGACCGTCGCGGTGCGTGACCTCCCCGAGGAGGCACGGCCTCAGCTGATGGCGGCGCTCGCGGGCGACACCGAGGCGATGACCGCCGCGATCTCCGCCGCAAGGTCGTCCGCGAGCGAGTCGAGGTCCGCGAGCGCGTCGTAATCGGCGTTCAGGCCGAAGTGGACCCGTCCGTGGTAGCTCAGGGCGGCGATGCCCAGGGCCGTGTTGGCCGCCAGGGGCACCAGGGGGTAGATGGCCCGCATCGGCCGCCCGAGGAGGTAGAGCGGCTGCTGCGGACCCGGAACGTTGGTGACCACGAGGTTGAACAGGCGTTGGCGCGCCTGCAGCCGCGCCGCCTGAGCGACGAGGGTCGGCGAGGCGAAGCCCGCCAGCTGGCTGAGTGTCCGGGCGCCGACCGCCTGGCCGGAGCGCTTGATGCCGTGCATCGCCTCGGCGATGACCTGGAGCCGGCCCACCGGGTCGCTCACACCGACCGGGAGCGGGGCCCACATCGCGGCGAGTCGGTTCCCGAGCACGCCCCGTTCGTCGGGGTCCCGGATCGACACGGGCACGAGCGCCTTGAGCACCAACCCGTCGGTGGGGAACCCGTGCCGCCGCAGATGGCGACCGAGCCCGCCCGCCACCACGCTGAGGATGACGTCGTTGATGGTCGTGCCGTGGACGCGCTTGACGTGACGAAAGCCCTCGAGCGACGCCTCGACCCAGGTGAAGCGCCGATGGGGCCCGATCGGAACGTTGAACGGCGTGCGGGGCGCCGCCTCGAGGCCCGCCGAGGTGAGCGCCCCGAGGCCGGCGAGCGCGCCCGACGCGCGCCCGAGCACGCCGGCGGGCCCACGGGTGAGGGCGCCGACGGTCCCGAGCACGTCCAGCGGCCGCGTCACCCGCTCGGTGAGCGCGTCAGCCATGAGCTGAGCGGCTGAGGGGAGGGGGCGTGGGGCCCAGCGCGGGCCGGGCCCGATCGGCGGCGGCGCCGGCTCGGTGTCGAACAGCACGCTCGCGATGTCCAGGCCGGAGATGCCGTCGATGAGGGCGTGGTGGGTTTTGGAGAGGAGGGCGAAACGGTCGCCGTGCACCCCCTCGACCAACCACATCTCCCACAGCGGGCGGCCCCGGTCGAGTGCCTGAGAGAAGATCCGGCCGGCGAGCCGGCGGAGCTGGTCGTCGCTGCCGGGTTGGGGTAGCGCGGTGTGGCGCACGTGGAAGGGCAGCCGGAAGTGCGGGTCCTCGACCCACACCGGACGGCCCTGGTGGAGCGGGACCGCGGCGAGTCGCTGCCGGTAGCGGGGAACGAGGTGCAGCCGATTCTCGATGGCGGCGACGAGATCCTCGTAGGCCGGTGGGGTGCCATCGAAGACCGCGCACGCACCCACATGCATGTGGGTGGTCCGCGTCTCGAGCTGCAGGAACGAGTGGTCGAGCGCGGTGAGCCGGCTGCCGTGGGTCACGGGCAGGATTCTGGCAGCCGGACCGTGCGGGAACCCCGTTCAGTTTCTGGGAATGTGGGGTGTTGGGAGCCGTCGTCACGTCGGCCGGAGTCGGTATAACTCCCGACCGGGAGAAGGCGCGCTGTGACGAAGACGTCCGCGTCAACGTTCGGCCGATGCCGTCGGTGGTGAGTTCAACAACGCCGCGGATCGGACCGATACGTCCGCCGTGTCCATGTTTCCCAAGCTCTCCACTCTTCTCCTCACGCTGCTCGGCGCGCTCGCCGTCGCACCCCAGGCCCTCGCCGCGCGCGCCGGCCACGGTCGGGCCAGGGCGGCTCAGGCCGGCGCCGTCTTCTTCTCGAGCGCCGTCTACAACGCCAACGAGAACGCCGGTCAGTTCACGGTGACGATCGAGCGCTCGAACACGAGCGGCTCGGAGACCGTCTACTACGGCGTGACGAACAAGAGCTCCGAGGCGGGCGACAACTTCGACAAGATCGGCAATGGCGTCGCGCAATTCGCCCCGGGGCAGAGCACGTTCACGTTCAACGTGACGATCCATGACCAGGGGATCAACGGCCCCGCCCGAACCGCCCGCGCGTACCTCTACGGTGCCCACCCGCAACCCCTCGGCACGCCGCGGGAGGCGATCATCAACCTCCTGCAGAATGATCCGCTGCAGGTCAGGGATCCGCTCAATCCGCTCGGCTACCCGCACGCGCCCAGCGACGGCGACCCGCTGCAGTTCGTGCACTGGTACGTGTACGGGCCGCTGTCGCCCGCCGGCGCCGCGCTCGCCCATCTAGGGACGACGAACCCGGCCTGGGCTCAGGCGCTGCATCGGATCGCCTACACGCCCGGCTCGGGCACCTACCGCTTCTGGATGTGGAATCAGCCCGCGGCGACCCTCGCCTCGACGGTCGAGAAGTTCCTGGCCGACGCCGAGGTCGCCCAGCCGAACACCACCGTCGCGCTGAGCACCTACTCGCTCGTGCACGGCGCCTGCGAGAGCCCGGCGGCGATCCGCTCGCGCTTCGAGAACTGGATCACGCAGCTCGCCCGCGGGATCGGCAACTTCCGGGTCGTCCTCTACCTCGAGGAGGACTCGCTGATGGAGACCCATTGTCTGCACGGCGCGTCGCTCCGGACCCGCCTGCACGAGCTCGCCTACGCGGTCCGGGCGCTGTCGGTCGACCCGCACCTGCTCGTCTACATGGACGCGGGGGCACCGGACGGCTGGTCCTCCGCTCGCCAGATGGCCCGGCTGCTGCGCCAGGCCGACATCGCGGGCGCCCAGGGGTTCTTCGTCAACGCGACCCACAACGACTGGACGACCACGGACGTCCACTACGGCCAGGTGATCGCCCGGCTGACCGGCGGCAAGCACTTCATCGTGCAGACCGACGACAACGGCCGGGGTCCGCTCGTGCCGAGGGACCGCGCGCTGAACGGCAACGAGAACCTCTGCAATCCACCCGGTCGCGGCACCGGGCCGCTCTCCTGGAACACCGGCTACGAGTACGTCGACGGCTTCCTGTGGTTCAACAATCCGGGCAACTCGGACGGTCCCTGCGGCGCCGGGGACCCACCCGTCGCGCAGTTCTGGCCGGCCTACGCGGTCGGGCTCGTGCAGCACGGCACCGACCTCGTCACCGGCCCGCACTTCAACCTGCTGCGCTCGAGCACCAACGAGTGAGGCCGGGCCTGTCGCCCGGGGGTGCCGTCGCGCTTCGACGGCACCCCCGCCAGGCCGCGCCCGGCGGTGGACATTTCGTTTAGCCCGCGCTAAGGTGGCCTCCTCACGTAGGGGGAACATATGTTGAACAGCCTGCGGGCTCTGCAGAATCGACTGGACGACCGGCTCGGGGGCGAGAGCGGCCAGGGGCTCGTCGAGTACGCGCTCATCCTGGCGCTGATCGCGCTGGCCGCCATCGTCGCGCTCACGGTGTTCGGAACGAACCTGACCACGGAGCTCTCCACGATCGCCACATCCGTGTCGTCCGCCTGACGCCGACCCGCGCCCGGCGTGGCGTCCTCGCGGCGTGCGAACATCCGTTCGTGGCCGAGCTCGACAGCGGGCGCGTCGTCGCGCACCTGGACATGGACGCGTTCTACGTGTCCGTCGAGTTGCGCCGTCACCCGGAGCTGCGCGGCACGCCGGTCATCGTGGCCGGGGGCGGCCCGCGCTCGGTCGTCACCACCGCCTCCTATGAGGCGCGGCGGTTCGGCGTGGGTTCGGCCATGCCCGCCGCCCAGGCCCGGCGCCTCTGTCCACAGGCGACCGTGCTCGCCCCGGACTTCCCGTACTACCGCGCCGCATCGGCGGAGGTGATGGCGATCATCCGGCGCCACGTCGAGCGGGTCGAGGTCGTCGGCCTCGACGAGGTGTACCTCGAACTCACGGGACTGCCCGCTCCGCGAGCCTGCATGCGCCGGATCGTCATGGAGATCGAGCGGACGACCGGCCTCACCGCGTCGGTCGGGATCGGCCCGAACAAGCTCGTGGCGAAGGTCGCCTCGGACGCCGAGAAGCCGGCGGGGTTCGTGGTGCTCAGCCGGGAGCAGGCGTGTGAGCGGTTCGCCGGCGCGCCGTGCCGCCTGATCCCCGGGATCGGCGTAACGACGGCGGAGCGCCTGCAGTCACTCGGCCTCCGGACGATCGCCGAGCTCGCGCAGGCCCCGCTCGAGGTGCTCGGCACGGTCTTCAGCGCCAGGACGGCGCTCCATCTGACGGCGCTCGCCCGCTTCGAGCACGACGGCGCCGTCACGGAGGAACGGCGGGTCGTCTCCGAGTCTCGCGAGCGGACGTTCGACCGGGACGTCCGCACGCTCGCGGAGCTCGAGCCGATCCTCGAGCGTCTCGTCGCGGAGCTCTGCGCCGCGCTCGAGCGGCAGGGGCGGCGGGGGCGCACGATCGGGATCAAGGTGCGCCTGGACGACTTCACCACGCATACCCGGGCGCGGACCCTCGCGGTCGGGGTCAACCGGCCCGCCGACGTCGGGCGGGTCGCGCTCGATCTGCTGCGGGCCTACGACCCGCCGGCGCCGGTGCGGCTGCTCGGCGTCCGGGTGGCCGGCCTGGGTGCGGAGGAGCCGCGATCCGAGCAGCTGACGCTCGCGGTGTAGGAGCCCCGTCAGTACAGGGCAGCGGCGAGCTGACGGCGGGCGCTGCGCGCCAGTTCGCTGTCGACGCCGAGCTCGTCGAGCACGCCCACGACCACCCGGCGGATGTCGTCCCGGTCGCCGTCGGCGGTCGGGATCGCGGCGATGAGCAGGTCGAGGCCGCGCTCCGTGTCCCCGGTGTCGAGCGCGGCGAAGGCGTCGCGCAGCTGCGGTGAGCCGGCCCGCTCGAGCTCGATGCGGGCGAGCAGGCCGTCGGCGGCGAAGCTCCCGGCGACGTTGCGGAGGATCGCGGCCGCGGAATCGCGGTCGTCGCGGGCGAGGAGGAGCCTGGCCAGGGGCAGTGCGGCGTCCGCCCGCCCGGGGTCGAGTTCGAGCGCGCGCCGCAGGGCGGCCTCGTCGCCCTGGCTGACGAGGGCGTCGGCTTCGGAGGGCACCAGGCCGTCGAGGAAGCGCTCGACGGCCTGCGGCGGCTGCGCGCCGGTGAACTCGGCGACGACCTGTCCGTCCTTGAACGCCTTCACGGCGGGGATCCCCTGGATCCGGAAGGCCCGCGCGAGCTCCTGGTTGGCGTCGGTGTCGACCTTGGCGAGCTCGACCTGGCCGGCCCGACGGGCGACCGCCTGCTCGAGCACCGGGCCGAGCTGACGGCACGGTCCGCACCACTCGGCCCAGAAGTCGACGACGACGGGGACCTCCCTGGAGCGGTCCAGGACGGCGGTGGCGAAGGTTTCCTCGGTGACGTCCATGGCTTCATCGTAGTCACCCCCGGCCCCTCACTACAGTCCGCGCTGTGAGCGTGGCGTTCACCGTGACGAGTGCCGGGGTGAGCCTGTCCGGCGAGGAGGCGGGGGCAGGGGTTCCGGTCGTGCTGCTGCATGGCCTCACGGCCACCCGTCGGTACGTGGTGATGGGGTCGCGCCTGCTCGAGCGCGACGGCCACCGGGTCCTCCAGTACGACGCTCGCGGCCACGGCCACTCGTCGCCGGCGCCGACCCCGGAGGCCTACACCTACGACCTGCTGGGTGATGATGCGCTGGCGGTGATGGACGCCCGTGGCGTCGAGCGCGCCGTGCTCGCCGGCGCCTCGATGGGGGCCCACACCCTGCTCAACCTCGCGCTGCGCCATCCGGACCGCGTGGCGGGCCTCGTCGTCATCACCCCCGCCTACAGCGCCGACGAGGACCGGGAGCTGGCGCGCCTGGAGCGCTGGGACCGGCTCTCCGACGCGCTGCGGGTCGGCGGCGTCGAGGGGTTCCTGGAGGCCTACGGCTCACCGGAGGGGGTGTCGGAGGCGTTCGCGGCAACGGTGCGGAAGGTGACCGCTCAGCGCCTCGCCCAGCACGACCATCTCGACGCTCTCGCCGACGCGCTGCGGGCGCTGCCCCGCTCGCGGCCGTTCGAGCGACT
>DAIDJO010000079.1 GCA_027451345.1 Solirubrobacterales bacterium | reverse complement strand
GTGGCGCTCGAGTCGACGATCTTCTCGCGCCTCGGGCTTCCCGCCCCGGCGAACGCGGAGGCGCTCGCGGCCTGCCAGGCGGCGCTGCGGGACACGGGCGTCGAGCCCGCGGTGACGGCGGTGCTCGACGGGACGGCGCGCGTCGGCCTGGAGCCCGGCGAGGAGGAACGCGTGCTCGCCGCCACCCAGAAGCTCGCCGAGCGTGATCTCGCCGTGGCCCTCGCCACGCGCCTCCCGGCCGGCGTCACCACGGTGTCGGCGACGGTCGCGCTCGCGCACGCCGCGGGCGTCGCGGTCTTCGCCACCGGGGGCATCGGCGGGGTCCACCGCGGCGTCGAGGCCTCGTGGGACATCTCGGCCGACCTCGACGCGCTCGCCAATCACCCGGTGATCACCGTCTGCGCCGGCGCCAAGGCGTTTCTCGACCTCCCACGGACGCTCGAGTTTCTCGAGACGGCGGGCGTCCCGGTGCTCGGCTGGCGTCACGACTGGTTCCCGGCCTTCTACACGCGCAGCAGCGGCCTGCCCGTCCCCCATCGCGTGCAGACCGCGCGCGAGGTCGTCGATGTCCTGCGCCACCGTGTGCGCCCGGAGACCGGGGTCCTGCTCACCGTGCCGATCCCCGAGGACCACGAGCTCGACCCCGGAGAGCTCACGGCGAAACTCGACGCCGCCCTCGCGGCGGCCGCGGTGGCCGGGGTCACCGGGGCGGCGGTCACGCCGTTCATCCTCGGCCGCATCGAGCAGGAGACGGCCGGAGAGAGCATCCCCGCGAACATCGCGCTGGCGGTGAACAACGCGCGCACCGCCGCCGAGGTCGCCACCGAGTACGCCGCGCTGCTCGCGCAGGGCCCGCGCTGACGGCGGCGCGCTCCCCCGCGGTCGGCGCTCAGGCGACCTGCCGCAGCAGCGCGGTCGTCGCGATGGCGAGGAGGAAGACGACGAGCAGGGAACGGCGGCGCCAGAGCGCGAGGGCGCCGACGGCCACGCCCGCCAGCGTGTGCCAGTCGAGGCTGTACCGGTGGCCCGCCGCGCCGAGGTCGGTGGTGATGAGCGCGCTCAGCATCGCGACCGGCAGCAGCGAGGCAACCCGCTGCACCCGGGGGTGCCCGAGCAGCGATTCCGGCAGCGACACGCCGATCAGCTTCAGGCCGTAGCAACCGAGCGAAGCAACGATCACGGTCGCCCAGGTGCTCACGGGCCGCCCCCCGAATCCGCCGCACGGCCGGGCCACAGCCCGGCGGCGACGGCGACGCCCGCGGCGGCGATGATCGGCACCCCGGCGGGGGTCACCGTCACCAGCGCCAGGGTGACGGCGACGGCGCCAAGCGCGACGGCCACACCCCGCTGACGGGACAGCTGGGGCCACAGCAGGGCGAGGAAGATCGCGGGCGCGGCGGCGTCGAGGCCGAGCGCCGCGGTGTCGATGCTGCTGCCGATCAGCGCGCCCGCCACGGTGCCGAGATTCCACATCCCGCAGAGGCAGCCGCCGGTGATCCAGAAGGCGTAGCGCGCGGTGGCCCGGTCCGCCTGCGCGACCGCCATCGCCGTCGTCTCATCGATCACGAGATACGCCGTGAGCAGGCGGCCGAGCCCACGTGGGCGCACGATCCCGGAGACGGGCACGCCGTAGAACGCGTTGCGCACCCCGAGCAGCAGGGCGGCGGCGAGCGCGGCAATGGGGGATCCGGCGGCGGCGAGGATCCCGACGAGCGCGAACTGCGAGGCCCCGGTGAACATCACGGCGCTCAGGGCGACGGCCTGGAGCAGACCGAGTCCGGCCGCCTGCGCCACCGCCCCGAACACGACGCCGAAGACGGCCGCGTACACGCCGATCCCGATCGCGGCCCGCGTCACCTCCGCCCGCTCGGCGAACGCGCCCCCTCGCCGGAGCGCCGGGCGTGAGATGCGGGCGGGCACAGCGTCAGGGTACGGGCGGGTGATCCGCCACGACGCCTCGTGCGTATCAGCACCCAGAGGCCGTCACCACGACAGATCGGAGCCAGACATGGGACTCGAGAATCCGCTGCACCTCGCCATCCTGCTGATGGTGATCCTGCTCGTCTTCGGCGCTAAGCGCCTGCCCGAGATGGGACGCTCCCTCGGGGACGGGATGCGGGGCTTCAAGGAGGCGATCAGCGGGACCGGCAGCAGCCCGGTGCTCGCGAGCGTCACGCCCGAGGCGACGGAGCCCTCACCCCAGCCGGCGCGGACGACGACGGACTGAGGCGGTCAGCGCGGCCAGGAGCCGGCGGCGATCCCGTGGCCGCCGTCGGAGGTGATCAGCTGGCCGTTGATGAACGCACCATCGTCTGAGAGCAGGAAGGAGACGAGCGCCGCCGCGTCCCGGGGTTGGCCCGCCCGACCCAGCGGCGTGCGCTCCGCCGCCTCCCGCTCGATCTCGGGGCTCATCCAGCCGGTCTGGTTGGGCCCCGGGTTGACGGCGTTCACGGTGATGCCGAGCCGGCCGAGCTCGGTGGCCGCCGCGTAGGTCATCCATTCGATCGCGCCCTTGCTCGCGCCGTAGGCGATCGATCCCGTCTGCGGCGGGCCGCTGCTGAAGAGGACGATCCGGCCGCCCTCCTCCGCCTCGCGGCGTCGCTGCGCGAACGCCTGCACCAGGAGCAGGAATCCGCGGACGTTGACCGCGAGGTGGCGGTCGATCGAGGCCGCCGTGATGTCGAACACGCCACCCCCGGTGTCGACGGTGTGGGCGAGCACGAGCGCCGTGACGGGACCGGCGCGATCCTCGGCCGCCCGGAGCAGCTCGGCCGGCGCCCCCGGGTCGCCGAGGTCGTACTGCAGGTCGCTGCCCACCTGCTCGTCGATCCCGGCGTGCTGCTCGGTGTCGTACGGGGTCCAGCCGGCGGTGACGACGGTGAACCCGTCGCCGCGCAGGCGCTCGGCGACGGCGGCCGCGATCCCGCGGGTTCGGCTCACGCCGGTGACGAGCGCGACGGGCATACCGGAAGCGTACGCGAGGTGAGGACGCTCCCGCCTCACACCGCCGGCTCGAGCGGGATACCGTTCGCACGAGATGCCCCCGTGCCCCACAGCGTCAGTGCTCCCGGAGCGGCGATGACGACGACCACGACGCCGACGGCGGTGATCGCCACCGGCGGGACGATCTCGATGCTCGCCGACCCCGCCTCGGGCCGGCGGCGACCGCTGCTCACCGGGGCTGAGCTCGCCGCCGGGGTCGCCGGACTCGACGCACCGCTCGCGCACACTCAGCCGTACGCGATCGACAGCGCCGACGCGACCTTCGAGTCGTGGCTGACGTTGGTGCGGGAGGTCGCCCGCCTGCACCCGACCCATGCCGGGGTGGTCGTGATGCACGGCACCGACACGATGGAAGAGGCGGCCCACCTGGTCAACGAGTGTCTGCCCGGTGTCGCGGTGGCCATGTGCGGCGCGATGCGCCCGCCGGGCACGCCGGGGTACGACGGCGGACGCAACCTGCTCGACGCGGTGGCGGTGGCCCGCGATCCGCACGCGCGGGAGCTCGGCACCGTCGTCGTGATGAACCACGAGGTCCTGCCGGCGTGGGATGTCGTCAAGCGCGATTCGGTCGCCCTCAGCTCGTTCGCCACGCGGCACGGGACGCGGATCGGCACGGTGCATGACCGGCGGCTGCGGCTGCTCTCGCGACCGCTCGAGTTCAACTGGCTCGGCGCCGTTCCGGCGCGGGCACCCGATCCGGACGCGGTCGTCTACCTGCGCCTCACCGGCAGCCCGGGCCGCCGGCGCTTCCGGCAGGCGATCGCCGGCGCCGCCGGGATCGTCGTCGACGCGCTCGGCGCGGGGTCGGTGCCGAGCGCCGTGCGCGCCGACCTGCTCGAGGCCGCGGGGGACGTGCCGGTCGTGCTCACCACGCGCACCGGCTCCGGCCCGGTGCAGGCCGAGGACGCCTACCCGCACGCCTGGGACGACCTGCTGACGGCGGGGATCATCCTCGAGAAGCGGTTGGATGGCCCCCGGGCGCGGATCCGGCTCTCGCTCGGGCTCGCGCTCGGGCGGCAGTACGCGCCGTTCGAACCGCTCTGCTGAGATGGAGGATCCGATGCCGATCGGGCGTCGCGCCCGCATCCCGCTGGCGGAGATCACCCTCCGGGCGTCCCGCTCCTCCGGGCCCGGCGGGCAGCACGCGAACGTCACCGCATCACGCATCGAGGCGGTCTTCGACGTCGAGGCGTCGGCCTCCCTCAGCGACGAGCAGAAGCAGCGGATCATCGAGCGGCTCGGCCCCCGTGTGACAGCCGTCGCCCAGGACGCGCGCAGCCAGGCGCAGAACCGCGAGCTCGCGCTCGAGCGGCTCGCCGGGCGTCTGAGCGCGGCGCTGCGCGTGGCGCCGCCGCGGCGTCCGACCCGTCCGACCCGCGCCGCGCTCGAACGCCGGGAGGAGGACAAGCGAATCCGGTCGGCCCGCAAGCGCGGCCGCCGGCCCCCCGCGACCGACGGCGACTGACCGCGGGCGCCGACGCCGGCACGCTCCCGCGGCGCTAGGCGGTTGGTGTCAAATGGGCTTGGGAAGGAGGGAGAGCTGGCGCTCTCCCCGAGTTTGTCTCCGACGAAGACCGGCCGCTCGCAGCCCGTCGACCATCCCATCGATGTCAGCGGCCGGCTCCCCCTGCTTGAGCTTCGCCTTGGCGTCGATCCTCGTGATCCGCAGCTCCACTCCGACGATCGCTGCGAGCTGAGCGTCAATGTAGGCGCGGCGCATCGTCGACGCTCCAGGGCGCGGAGCGGCCGCCCTCGTGGCGGTCGGTCAGGCTCCTGACCACGCCCTCGACGCTTTCGGGATCGTCGTGGAAGACCACCTCGCCACGGATGTGCGCGGCGGTGATGTAGTTCCAGGTCGGCACCACGCGTGCCGTGGTCTCCTGGGTCGCGTACCACGACGGCGTGATGTATGCGTCCGGCCCGTGCGCGATCACCAGCGACTCGCCTGCCGGCTCGAGCCGCCAGTGATCGTTGCGCCGTGCTACGTGCCCGAGCAGCCGTCTGTGGCCATTGTCCGAGCGGACGTCGAGCAGCGGAAGGACGGTTGCGTAGACGCCGTCGGCGGTTGGCGTGATGGGGTCGGCGGCACGGAGGCCACCCAGCACTCGCTGGTCTCCACGTCGCCGGCGCGCATGTGCCTGGGCAGGTACATAGAGACGAAGCGGCCGAACCGACGCTCAGGCTCGCGGAGCACCGCCCGCGCCGTCCTCGTGTATTGGCACACGCCAGCTGCTGAGGAACTCGAGCGTCCGGTCAAGCGGAATGGCGTGCAGCACGTTGCCGTCGCGCCCCCGCATCGTCTGCGCCGTGAAGAGTGCGTTGAGTGCGGCCTCCTCCGTCGCGTCGACGACCGCCTCGAAGACGACATCCAAGGGCGCGCCCGCAGTCCAGAACTGCCCGCCGCGCAGCAGCTCGACATGGTCGAAGGACGAGCCGCCCTCGCGGGGAATGTGGTTGGCGGTTGAGAACGCCAGGCTGATCTCGCCGGAACCGTCGTTCGCGCACGAACCGGTGCGGGCGAGGCCGGCATCAGCACGCCGCGCCACCCGCCGCAACTGTCCTGGATGCAGCGGAACGTCGGTGGCAATCACGACGATGCAGGAGCCTTCCTTGTCGCTTCCGGGTCTCAAGGTGTCACGCAGGTGCTCACCGACCGGCGCCCCGTGTATTCGCAGCTGGTGGCGGTGCCCGTAGTTGGTGCTCACGAGCACCCCGACCGTGAACCGCTCATGGTCGATCTCGATCACGCGTGAGGACGTGCCGAGGCCGCCCTTGAATTCGAACAGCTGTGTGCCGGTCCCTGAGCCCACGCAGCCTTCGGGGACGGGACCGTCGGTGGCTTCTTCGAGCGCCGCAACAATGTGGTGTGGCCTCAGGCCAAAGCTGCGGTTGTCACTCAGAAACCCGGCATCCGTTTCCGTCACCAGCGGGATGGCGACGTCGATATCACCCACCGCAGGGTCGGCCGCCGTCATCCATCTAGCCACGGTGTCGTAACCCATCCCGACGTGCGCGGTATCGACGATCACGATCGGGGAGTTGAGCAGTCCCCACTCATCGACCACCAGGCTGCTCGTCATCTCACCATATCCGTTGAACGCAGACATCCCGGCGAACACGCGGTTGCGAAACAGGTTTCCAGAATGAGGAAGGATCGCCGTGACGCCGGTACGGATCACGGGTTCTGATCCGCCCGGCTCACCCTCGATCACCGTCGTTACTCCGACCCGCACGTCAGGAACATCAGTTATCGCGTTATGCGTGCCGGGCGTCAGCACACCGACACCCAATCCGAGATCCCGTGCGCGATTGCCCATCAGTGCACCTCAACCGCGAGTCGCGCCGATTCGGTCTCCGCGTCACTGAACGTGTTCCAATGAGTATCGACCCTGGGATGCAGGTATACCGCGTAGTAGATGAGTGCTCCCAGCACGATGGCTCCCGTTATCACGAGGTCGCTGGTGGTCTGCTGCGATATGGCAAAACCCACGCCGGTGAGTGCGCCGACTGGCGCGAGCGGCCACAGCACCATCCGGAACGGTCGCGGGAGCCTGCGCTGCCCTTCGTTGACGCGGCTCACAATCGCCGAGACCGCAATCAGCGCATACATCACGATGATCAGAACCGAGGTGAATGTCACCACCGATACCAGGTTTGACTGCAGGCACAGCGCCGTCCCACACAGGCCGACGATCAGCGTCGCGACCCACGGAGATCCACGATGATTGACGCTGCCCAGCGCCCGAGAGATCGGTGGCGGCCACGCGTTGTCGCGCCCGCTCGAGAAGAGGATCCGCCCGAACTGAAGGGTGATTGCCAAAACTGCGTTGAAGAATGCGAGCAGGGCGCCCACGATGACGAT
Organism: Solirubrobacterales bacterium; assembly: GCA_027451345.1. GTDB lineage: Bacteria > Actinomycetota > Thermoleophilia > Solirubrobacterales > Solirubrobacteraceae > Palsa-465. Next base: position 12,788 of record DAIDJO010000079.1, on the reverse strand, counting down.
CTTCTCCACGGTGGTGCCAAAGTCCGCTTTGACCACGTCTGTCAGAGGCGTGGAGGAAGTCAGGAAGCTGTGCAGGTTGGGAGCGCCGAAACTGGCCAGGAAGTAGGGGACTATCTCCGCCACCATCGCGATACCGGCCGCGCACATCAGCGCGACGCCCACGTTCCGCGCGCTGCCCTTCGTCTCCTCGGAGAAGTTGATGGCGCTGTCGTAGCCGTTGAACGAGAACAGCGTGGTTGACAGACCGGCCAGAACCGTTCCGATGGCCACGTTGCGAAGCGTCCCTCCGTGGGCGCTCGCCATAACGGGGTGCGTCAGGATGGACAGGGGCTGATGGAGATGGGTCAGCCCCGCCACGGCAATGACGGTCAGGACTGCCACCTCGATCCCAAGAAAAACAAAGATCAGGCGGGCGTTGAACGAGATTCCCAGGCAGCCGATCGCGGTCACGAGGAGCATCATGCCGGCGGCGGCGTAACTGACATTTATGCCTGGGATCAGGGACGACAGGTACGTGCCGATCCCCAGCGCGATCGCGGCTGGTACGAAGATTGCCTGCCCGAGGTAGTCAATGAGACCGACGAAGCCGAGAGGACGGCCGAGGACACGGCCGACGATCGAGTACAGACCTCCGGCCACCGGATACATCGAGCCGAGCTCGGCCATGCAGGTCGCCACGCATACCGCGATCACAAGGCCGATCAGATACGCGAACAGTGCTCCCGTGCCACAGATCAGGGGGAGGGTCGACGCGATGGCGAGCAGCGAGGCCATCGGCGTTATGTCCGAGACGCTGAGCGCCACCACATCCCGAACCCCAAGGGAACGCTTCAGGGCTTGCTGGTAGCCCACAGCTTGGAGTTCGGCCTGGGCCGACAATCCGCGTGGATCCATCTCACCGTTTACCCCTGTTGCCACGCCGGCGCTGCCAGGGGTAGCTGGTCGCCCCGCGGTTCCGGCTCGCCCATCCGTCGCGACCGCGCTCTCGAGCCCAGGGTCCAACCGCTCTTCGCCTTCCATCTCTCTCTCCTCCGGTCCTGTCCGCACTTTGCTTACGCCGATTTGCCGGCGACGGGCCCTTCTCTCCCTCGCCGGCCCCGTCTGAGGTGGCGCTCGCCGCCTCAGATCCCCTCAACGACCCCTACATGTCTCACGCCACCTCCGCCAGCCCAGTGGATTGCACGCCCATGAGCCTGCCCGCGTCCGTGAGCACCTCCCCCATCATCTCAACAATGCGATCAAGCACTCCAACGTCGCAGATCAGCGGCGGTGCGATCTGCAGAACCGAATCGCCGCGATCGTCTGCACGAGCGATCAGGCCCGCTTCGAGCAGGCGCCCTGGCATGAAGCCCCGCAGAAGGCGCTCACGCTGATCGGCGTCGAAGGCCGTGCCCGACTGGTCTTGAACCAACTCGACTGCCCAGAAGAACCCCGCGCCGCGGACATCGCCGACGATGGGCAGCGCGCGCAGGTCCTCGAGACGCCGCTGCAGATGCCCTTCCAGGCTGCGGACGTTCTCCAGGATCCCATCGCGCTCGATGATCTTGATGTTCTCAAGCGCGATTGCCGCCGACAGGGGATGTCCACCGAAGGTGACCCCGTGCAGCAGCGCGCGCTTGTCCTCATACATGGGGGCCGCGACTCGCTCGGACACGAGCACGGCGCCCATTGGTGCGTAGGCGGACGTCAGTCCCTTGGCGAGCGTGATGAGATCGGGTGAGACGCCGTAGCGGCTGATGCCAAACCACTCACCGAGGCGCCCGAAGCCGGTGATCACCTCATCGGCGGCTAGCAGGATCCCGAAGCGGTCGCAGATCTCCCGCAGCCCCTTCCAGTAGCCCGCCGGCGGAGTGAGGCAACCGCCCGCATTCTGCACCGGCTCGGCTATGACCAGCGCGATCGTGTCAGGGCCCTCGGCAAGAATGGTGTGCTCGATCTCGTCCAACAGGCGCTCGCAGAAGGCCTGCTCATCGCGCCCGTCAGCGGCGCGGTATGCGTTGGTGTTGGACACATGCCTCACCGGGATGGGCGGAGGTCCGAACGGCTCCTTCATGGACTCAACGCCGGTGAACGACAGCGCTCCGAGAGTCACTCCGTGATAGGCGGTCCGGCGTGCGATGGCCTTGTGTCGCTGCCCGTCGCCGTTCGCCAGGTGATACTGGCGAGCGATCTTCCAGGCAGCTTCGACAGACTCAGAGCCGCCCGAGGTGAAGAACACCTTTTCCAAGCCCTCAGGCGCCAGCGCGGCAAGCCGCTCCGCCAGCTCGATCGCCGGTGGATGCGCGGTGCTCCAGTTCGTGTTGAAGGCGAGGCGCTCCAACTGACGCGCAGCCACCCGGCCCACCTCGGCGCCGTACGAGTAGCCGATCTGTGAGCAGAACAGGCTCGAGAGACCGTCGATGTAGCGCCTGCCGGCGGTGTCGAACACGTAGGGCCCTTCGCCGCGATCGAGCACGAGCAACGGGGTGCGATCGGGGCCGTACGCACCATTGCGGCTGAAGTGCAGCAGCAGGTGCTCGCTCGCGGCCCTCTGGAGGGAGTCGTGTGTCAACTCCATCTGGCAGTCACCACCTTCTTGCATGTGTAGAACTCGATCGCGTCCCGGCCGTTCGCATGCAGATCACCGTCGATCGAGCCCTTCCAGCCCGCGAACGGAAACCACGCGACCGGAGCAGCGACGCCGATGTTGATGCCGACCATGCCTGCCTCGATGCCGTAGCGAAACTCGCGAGCCGCTTCACCTGATCGTGTGAACAGGATCGCCGAGTTGCCGTACGGGCTCTGGTTCGTCCACTCGATCGCGGCGTGCAGGTCGGGAACACGCACCAGCGCCAGCACTGGACCAAACAGCTCCTCGCGGAGCATGCGACTGTTCTCGGGTGCGTTGTCGATCACCGTTGGCGCCAGCTCAGCGCCACCGGGGCCACCTCCGATGCGACCATCGAGGACCGTCTTGGCCCCCTCTGCGATCGCCTGCTCGATCTCGCGCTCGAGCCGCTCGCGACTCGCGGGCGAGATCATCGGACACACGTCGGTCGAGGGATCTGCACCATCGCCCGTCCGCAGATCCCTCGCGGCGGCGACGATCGCGTCACGAGTGGCATCCTGCTCGCTCGCACTTCCAACCAGCACCGCCACCGAGCCGGCGAGGCAGCGCTGACCTGCGGCGCCGAACGCGGACCCGAGGACAGCGTCAATGTACAGCCGAGGGTCCGCGTCCGGCATGATCACCATCGAGTTCTTGGCCCCGCCCAGCGCCTGTACACGCTTACCGTTCTCCGCCGCCCGCCGGTAGACGTAGCGCGCGGTCGGCGCCGAGCCAACGAACGAGATCGCATCCACGCCAGGATGATCAAGCAGCCCGTTGACCGCATCGTGTGCGCCGTGCACGAGGTTCACGACCCCCGGAGGTATCTCGTCGATCGTTCCGATCAGCTCCACCAGGCGCTGCGAGCTGAGCGGATCCTGCTCGGAGGGCTTGAGGATGAACGTGTTGCCCGCACCGATTGCGAAGGGCAGGAACCACAGCGGGATCATCGCCGGGAAGTTGAATGGCGTGATCGCCGCGACCACCCCGACCGGCTGGCGGACGAGCTCTACGTCGACGCCTCGTGCCACGCCCTCGAGGTTCTCGCCCTTGAGCAGGTGAGGCATCGCCGTCGCCGCCTCCACCGATTCGATCCCGCGGCCGACCTCAGCCAGCGCGTCGTCCAAGGTCTTGCCCATATCGAGCGTGACGAGCCTCGCAAGCTCCTCGCGGTGGTCCTCGAGCACGTCCCGCAGCCGGAACAGGGCGCGCGCACGAACCAGTGGGGATCTAGCACGCCATGCTGGCAGCGCGGCTCGCGCGGCGGCCACGGCGGCATCGACGTCCGCCCAACCCGAAAGCGGCACCGATCCGATCAGCTCGCCAGTCGCCGGGTTGCGATCCTCAAGCGCCTGCAGTGAGCTGGCCGGCCGCCATGCACCGCCGACGTAGTTTTCGAGCACCGGGGCAGCCATCGCGGGCAGCCGGTCAACGACCGTCGTATTGGACATCGAAGTCACACCTCTCAGCAGAAACCGTTCTGACAGCGACGATGGTGCGCTCAGCAGCCGCCCTGAGCAACCCACATACCGTCACCCAGATGTCGGGTGGATTTGACGTCCCGTCACATCCAAGCCGCAGGGAATGAGTCGGCGCGACGTCTGTGACCGGATCGTTCGCTGCCTTGCGGCTCAAGCCGGTCGCGCTCGTCCGAGGGTCGCCGGTCGCGATCCCAGCCCGGCTGGATGCACGCGGCCTGCCGTGGTCACGCCACGCGACCGTTCGTTCGCCCCCCCTCGGCGGTGCGCTCTATTGGTCGCCGCGCTCGAGCAGGCAGTGGGCGCGAAGCGCCAGGTGCAGCCCGAGGAGCGTGTCGGGGTCGTCGAGCTTGTCGTCCAGCAATGTCTCGATGCGCTTCAGACGGGAGTAGAGGGATTGGCGCTCCAGGTGCAGGGCACGAGCCGTCTCTGCTTTGTGACCCTGATGATCGATTAGCGCTTGCAGGGTGGGCAGCAGCTTCGCGGTGCGGCCACGGTCATGATCGAGCAGTGGTTGGAGTCGCTGTTGGACGAAGCTCCGCAGGGCGGGGTTCCCCTGGAGCCTGATCAGCAGCCGATCGAGGTCGGCGGTGGTCGCATCGTGCCAGGGACGCGGTGGACCCGCTCGGGCTGTCGCGGCTGCGTCCGCCGCCTCTCGTAACGCGCCCGGCAGTTCGCGCCAATCGGCGACGGCGCGACCTGCGGCGATCACCAGTTGCTCTCCCGTTTGGATGTGGCGATCGGTGGCCGCATGGATCGCGGCGGCGGCGTGCTCGATGACGCGTCGCCGGTCGGCCGCGGAAACCGCCAAGAGGACGAGCACGTCCTTGTGGCTGCTGCGGGCGCCCACCAGGGCGTGTATCGCACGCGAGCGCATCTCACGCCGCAGCTCCTCCCAGACTGGCGTCCAGACGCTCTCAGCCGCGCTTGATACCTGCGTATTGACAGGTATCGGAAGGGCGATTGCGAGCGGCAGCAGGCTCGAGCCTGCGCGCGGCCGAAAGCCGAGCGCTTCGGCGCGCGGCGGCGCGTCGCTCAGATGCAGCCTCTCCGCCGCGATATCAGCGAGGAAGTTGCCGCGTTCGCGGATCGAGAGCATCTCTTCCTGGTGACTGCGCAGCAGCGTGAGCGCGATCAGGGCGACCGCACGCTCGAGTGCTATGCGGGCGAATTCATCAAGGGGCGAGTCGAGCGGCAACGCGATCATGCGTCCCCAGGCGGAGCCACCGGCCCCGGGAACCGGGACGGCTACGAAACGCTCTTCTGCGCTCGCCCCTCCGGAGTCGTCGCGACGATCGCGCAGGGACTCCCACGTGGCGAGCACATCCGTGGCGTCAGAGCGGTGAATGGCGTGGAAGAGGATCCCGTGCCCGGACTTTTCGAGCAGGACCGGGTTGGCAATGGCTTGTGCAAGCGCCGCGAGGATTTCTGGGATGCCAGCACCCTCGAGCAGCAGCTCGGTGAACCGGCGGTGAATTTGCTCGCCTCGGCTCAGCGCGGCGAACTGCTGGCTGACGATCGTCGCGTGGATCGATTCGGTGACCTCCACGAACGGAATCTCGCGGTGAAGGGCTATCAATGGCAGACCCAGCGCCTCCGCCTGGTCTGTGACGGCGGCTGGGATCTGGTCGAAGTGCTGGCCGAGCTCGATCACGAGCGCCGCAACCCCGCAGTCGTGGAGCCGCGTGATGAACAGGCGCTGCTGGGCAGCTGTTCTGCCGATGCCCATGCCGGTGGTGAGCAGGAGCTCCCCACCCTTCAGGAGCGCCGCGATGTTCGTGACCTCGGCGGCATGGGCCCAGCGGATCACGCGGTCGAGGTGGCCGCGTCCGGCGAGCACCTCTGGCGCCCCCCTTCGCAACGCCGGCAGAAGCAGTGCGGCTCCTACGGTTATCAGCGAGGACCTTGGGCCAGCGTCAGCCTGGATGGCCATAGGCTGGAAATTTAGCTGGCACCAGATGTCTGAGTATCGGACCGGCCGGGGCCGCCGAGCTCGGCTCCATTCGGTCTCGAGCACCGCCAGAAATAGCCGCAGACGCCCGATCCTCGAGCGCCGTCGTGTCCGCGCGGCGCCAGCCATCTCGGTGTGCGATGGATCGGCTGAGCTGATTGCGCGGGCGGCCAGTATCAGTTGGGAGCGGCGACGATCCAGCCGATCGTTCGCGCCGCCTGCGCCATCCGCTCGTCGTAGGTGACGATCTCTGCCCGACTGATGCGCCAAGTCGCTCTGCGCGTGCGAGATGGATCGAGTCGAGCGCCCGAAGCTCAGTCGGTAGGAGGCTCGGAGACAGCAGCACATCGAGATGATGCTCGAAGCTTTGGCCGAGCAGGCCGCCTCAAGCGACGACCCCCAGTAGCAGCGTGCTCACCGAACCGCGCGCCGGACGCGCGGGTGCTGGAGAGATCGGCAACCCGCGCGAACGTGTCGCACATTCCGAGCCCGCCCCTTCCCAAGCCGAAAAAATCAACCTCCTAGGCCGAGAGCTCCCGTATGACCGCGTCGGCAAACAGCCGGCCCCGGCGGGTCAGCTGCACCCGGTCGCCGACGAGCTCGACGCGACGGCGCGCCACCTCGCGCTGCACCGCGGCGGCGCCGGCCGGGGTGAGCGCCGAGAGCGCCAGCCCGCCGCGCTCGCGCAGCCCGAGCATCACCGTCTCGAGCGCGCGGTCCTCGGCGGTGAGCACCTCGCGCCCGGCCGCCGGCGAGCGGCCCGCGGCGAGCGCCACCGCGTAGGCGGCGGGTCGCCGCACGTTCCACCAGCGCACGCCGCCCACGTGCGAGTGCGCGCCCGGCCCGATCCCCCACCAGTCGTACGAGCGCCAGTAGCCGAGGTTGTGGCGGCAGCGCGCCTCGGGCGTCGCGGCCCAGGAGCTGAGTTCATACCAGTCCAAGCCATGCTCGGCGAGGATCGCGTCGGCGCGGGCGTAGCGACGAGCCTGCGTCGCATCGTCGGGCGCGGGCAGGCGTCCCGAGCGCACCGCGCGGCCCATCGCCGTCCCCGGTTCGACGGTGAGGGCATAGGCCGAGATGTGATCGGGTTCGGCGCGCAGCGCCGCGGCGAGCGTGTCGTCCCAGTCGGCGTCGCTCTCCCCGGGGGTGCCGTAGATGAGATCGAGCGACACGTGGGCAAACCCGGCCTCGCGTGCCTCGACGGCCGCCGCCACCGCCCGCCCGGGGGTGTGCATCCGGTCGAGCGTCCGCAACACGTGGGGCGTGGCCGACTGCATCCCGAGCGAGATCCGGGTGAAGCCGCCGGCGCGCAGCGCGCGCAGGAGCCCCGGCGTCGTGGATTCGGGGTTGGCCTCGGTGGTGACCTCGGCCGCGTCGAGGAGACCGAACGAGCGCTCCACGGCCTCGAGCAGGACGAGCAGGTCGGTGCCGATCAGGGTCGGTGTCCCGCCGCCGATGAAGACGGTGCTGACCCGGCGCGCGCCGAGCTCGGCGCGCGCCAGGGCGATCTCCCGCAGCGCGGCCTCGAGGAACGTCGACGGCTGCTCGGCGCCGCTGGGCACATACGTGTTGAAGTCGCAGTACCCGCATCGGGCGGCGCAGAACGGGACGTGGATGTAGATGCCCAGGGGGACCGCGGAAACGCTCATCGAGACAATGATGGCCGCTGCGGGCGCGGGATCCACGCCCACAGGGCGGCCGCGGCGGCGAGTCCGACGCCACCGCTCACCCCGATGCCGAAACCGAGTCCTGCGATCCCCGTCGCCGCCGAGAGGATGAGCGGGCCCATCGCGGCCCCTGCGTCGGCGAGCTCCCGCCAGACGCCGAGGAACGTCAGCCGACCGACCGATGGGGAGACGTCGGCCGCGAGCGTCATGACGATCCCGGAGCCGATGCCGTTGCCGAAACCGAGCAGCATCGAGACGAGGATGAGCGTGAGCACCCCGTGCGTCAGCGGCATCAGGAAGAAGGCGGCGGCCATGATCGCCACCGAGGGGACGGCCACCCAGCGCCGGCCCCGCACGTCCATCACCTTCCCGGCGGGATAGAACGTGAGCGCGTCGATCGCCCCCGCGATGCCGTAGATGATCGACGCGTCCGTCGGCGAGAGGCCGATGTGGCTCGCCCACAGCGGGATCACGCTCTGCCGGGACTGGCGGATCGCCTGCAGCAGCAGCACCCCGACCCCGAGCGTGAGGAAGAGGCGCCAGTGCGAGCGCACGACGCCGAGCGTGGTCACGCCGGCGGAGGCCTGCCGGTGCTCCTCCCCCAGGTCGAGATCGGGCACGCGCCACACGATCAGGCCGGCGAGGATCGTCGCGACGAGGCTCACCTCGTACGCCCCCGGGATCCCGGCGAGCCGGATCGCGCCGGCGCCCAGGAACGGCCCGGCGAAGATGCCGACGCGCATCCAGCCGCCGAGGGCGGAGAGCGCCCGTGCGCGCATGTGGAGGGGCACCATCTCGGTGAGGTACGCCTGGCGGGCGAGATTGAACACGGAGCTGGCGCCGCCGATCAGCAGGATGCCCCCGCCGTACAGCGCCAGCGAGCCGAACGAGCGGCCGAGGTTGACGAGGCAGAGGGCGAGTCCGGCCGCGGTGAGGACGGCGGCGACGAGCATCGCCCGGCGCTCGCCGATCCGCGTGGCGAGGATGCCCGACGGGATGTTCGTCACGAGCGAGCCGATGCCGATCAGCGCGCCGATGAGCGCCGCCGTGGAGGCGCTCGCCCCGCGGGCGAACGACGATGCGACGATCACGGGCAGCATCGCCCCCTGGCCGACGCCGAACAGCGCCGCGGGCGCGTACGCCGCGACCGCGACGGAGCGCAGCCGAAACTCGCCAGGGTTGTCCTGGAGCGCCTCCATCCCCCCCAGGTTGTCAGGGATCGGCCCGGCCGGTCGGTCCGGCGCCGAGAATCTCCGCCCCGGTTCCCGCCGGCGGGTAATACTCGTGTCGATGCTCGGCCTCCCCGACACGATCCAGGCGCTGCTGTTCGACCTCGACGGCGTGCTGACCCAGACCGCCAAGGTCCACGCCCGGGCGTGGAAGGAGACCTTCGACGCCCTTCTGCGCGCGCGGGCGCAGGTCCGGGGCGAGCCGTTCACGCCCTTCGACGCCACCGCGGACTACGACGAGTACGTCGACGGCAAGCCCCGGGAGGACGGCGTCCGCTCGTTCCTGGGCGCGCGCGGCATCGAGCTCCCCGAGGGCGATCCTGACGACCCGCCGCAGGCCGAGACCATCCACGGTGTCGGCAACCGCAAGAACGAGCGGCTGCTCGCCCTGATCCGCCAGGACGGCGTGGAGCCCTACGACGGATCGGTGCGCTACGTCCGGGCGGCGCGACAGGCCGGCCTGGCTCGCGCCGTGGTCTCCTCGAGCACCAACTGCCGGGACGTGCTGGCGGCGGCGGGGCTGGCCGACGCCTTTGACGCCGTGATCGACGGCGGCACCGCCCACCGTGAGCACCTCCAAGGCAAGCCGCATCCCGACACGTTCCTCGCCGGCGCCCGGGCGCTCGGCGTCGCCCCGGGCCAGGCCGCCGTGTTCGAGGACGCGCTGGCCGGCGTGGCCGCCGGACGGGCGGGCCACTTCGGCTTCGTCGTGGGCGTCGACCGGGTCGGCCAGCGCGCCGAGCTCACCGCCCATGGGGCCGATCGCGTCGTCGAGGATCTGGCGGAGCTGCTCGAGCCTTGATCCGCCACCCGGCCTTCGAGCCCGATCCGTGGTGCATCCGCGAGACGACGCTCGACCTCGACCGCCTGGCCCAGACCGAGTCGGTCTTCGCCCTCTCCAACGGGCACATCGGCCTGCGCGGCAACCTCGACGAGGGCGAGCCCCACGGTCTCCCGGGCACCTACCTCGGCGGCTTCTGGGAGGCCCGCCCGCTGCCGTACGCCGAGCCGGGATACGGCGATCCCGAGGAGGGTCAGGCGGTCGTCAACGTGACGAACGGCAAGATCATCCGGCTGCTCGTCGGTGACTCGCCGTTCGACGTGCGCTACGGGGTCCTGCGTCGCCACGAGCGGACGCTCGACCTCCGCGACGGGGTGCTGCGGCGCACCGCCGAGTGGACCTCGCCCTCCCACCAGACGGTGCGGGTGCGCTCGACACGGCTCGTCTCGCTCTCCCAGCGCTCGATCGCCGCCATCAGCTACGAGGTGGAGGCCGTCGAGGCGCCGGTGCGGGTCGTCCTGCAGTCCGAGCTGATCGCCAACGAGCCGCTGCCGGCCGGCGATGGCGGGGACCCGCGCGGCGGTTCGGCGCCGACCGCCCCGCTGCGCTCCGAGATGTTCGAGAGCACCGACACCCGGGCGGTCCTCATCCATCGCACGGCGGCGAGCGGACTGCGGGTCGCCGTGGCGATGCGCCACGGGCTCGACGGGCCCGAGGGCACGGAGGCCACGGTCGAGGCCCTGCCGGACGTCGCCCGGCTCGTGGTGGCCGCGCGCCTGGAGCCGGGCGAGACGCTGCGCCTCGTCAAACTGCTCTCGTACGGCTGGTCCGGCGTGCGTTCGACGGCCGCGCTGCTCGACCAGGTCTCGGCCGCGCTCTCCGAGGCCCACGTGACCGGATGGGACGGACTGTGCGCCGAGCAGCGGCGTTACCTCGACGACTTCTGGGCGCATGCCGACGTCGAGGTCGACGGCGACCCCGACCTGCAGCAGGCGACCCGCTTTGGCATGTACCAGGTGCTGCAGGCCGGTGCGCGGGCCGAGCAGCGCGCCATCCCGGCGAAGGGCCTCACCGGCCCCGGGTACGACGGACACACCTTCTGGGACACCGAGGCGTTCGTCCTGCCGATGCTCACCTACACGGTGCCGCGGGCGGCGGCCGACGCGCTGCGCTGGCGCCACTCCACGCTCGATCGCGCGCGCGAACGGGCCGCCCAGCTGCGCCTGCGCGGCGCCGCCTTCCCGTGGCGGACGATCCACGGCGAGGAGTGCTCGGGGTACTGGCCGGCGGGCACCGGCGCCTTTCACATCAACGCGGACATCGCCGCCGCGGTCGTGCGCTACCAGCGCGCCGTCGAGGACCCGGCCTTCGAGGTCGAGGTCGGCGCCGAGCTGCTCATCGAGACGGCGAGGCTCTGGCACTCCCTCGGTCACCGCGACGCACGCGGTCGCTTCCGGATCGACGGGGTCACCGGCCCCGATGAGTACAGCGCGGTGGCCGACAACAACGTCTACACGAACCTGATGGCGCAGCGGAACCTGCGGGCGGCCGCCGACGCGGCCACCCGGCACCCACAGATCGCCGACGCCCTCGAGGTCGGCCCCGACGAGCTCGCCGCCTGGCGGGACGCCGCCGAGGCGATGCTGATCCCCTACGACGAGCGGCTGGGCGTCCACCCGCAGGCGGAGGGCTTCACCGAGCACGAGGCGTGGGACTTCGAGGGGACCGCCGCCGATCAGTACCCGCTCCTGCTCCACTTCCCGTACTTCGACCTCTACCGCAAGCAGGTCGTCAAGCAGGCCGATCTCGTGCTCGCCCTGCACGCCTGCGGCGATTCGTTCACCGATGAGCAGAAGCTGGCGAACTTCGACTACTACGAGCCGCTGACGGTCCGCGACTCCTCCCTCTCGGCGGCGACGCAGGCTATCGTCGCCGCCGAGGTCGGCTATCTCGGGCTCGCCTATGCGTACTTTCGCGAGGCGGCGCTGATGGACCTCGACGACCTCGAGCACAACGTCCGTGACGGTGTGCACATCGCCTCGCTGGCGGGCGCCTGGTCGGCCGTCGTGGCCGGCTTCGGCGGTATGCGCGACACGGGCGGGACGCTCACCTTTGCCCCGAAGCTGCCCGACGAGCTCACGCGTCTCGCGTTCCGCCTGCGCTTCCGCGACACGGTCCTGGCCGTCGAGATCGAACGGGAACGCGCCACCTACCGGCGCCTGGCGGGCGCCGTGATCGCGCTGGGCCATCACGGTGAGGCGCTGCGGCTCACCGACGATCGGCCGGTGTCGCTGCCGATTCCGGCGACGGTCAGGCGCGTGGCGCCGGCGCAGCCACCCCGTCGGGGCCTCCGGCGGCAGGAGTGAGCGCCGCCACCGGCCGCCACATCACCACGTGCGGTCCGATCTCGGGCTCCTCCCACACCTCGCCGTGCGGCCGCATCCCGCCGCGTTCGTAGAGGTGCAGCGCGCTCACGCGCGCGTTGCACCAGAGCACCCCGCCGCCGGTCGCCGCGACGTGCTCCACCAGGGCGCGCAGCAGCGCCGTGCCGACGCCGCGGCCCCGCACCTCCGGACTCGCCGCCATCCCCCGCAGCCGCCAGCCGCGGGCGTCGCCGACCGGGAACGGCGGCGCCTCGGGGGTCACGCGGGCCACCCCGATCAGCTCCCCCTGGGGCGTGACCGCCCCCACGGCGAAGGTCTCGGGCAGGTGGTCGTCGGGACACACGAACGGCTCATCCGGACCCAGGTGCGGTCGCAGCACCGCCTTGCGCAGCGCGAGCGTCCGCTCCACCGGGACCCGTCGCACCGTGTAGCGCAGCGCGGACATCCGCCGGTCAGCTCCGCTCCATCAGGAAGAAACGGATGCGGGCGAGCACCTGCGGGTGCCACATCACGGTGATGTGGCCGAGCCCGGGCCGGATCTCGGTCCGGCAACCCGGGATGAGCGCCGCCGTCTCCTCGAACAGCGCCGTGCCGTAGTAGCGGTCGCGCCCGCCGCCGACGAGCAGGGTCGGCGCCTGGATCGGGGGCAGCTTCGAGAGGTCGAAGCGGTCCTCGGCCTCGGCCATGGTGGCCATGTCCCGCAGGTCGGCG
>DAIDJO010000078.1 GCA_027451345.1 Solirubrobacterales bacterium | reverse complement strand
TCCGCGGCCACCTCCGGCGAGCATCCGAGCAGTCCATGGCGGAGTGCCTCCGGCCCGGCGAGGCGGGCGCGCAGCTCGCCCGCCAGGTCACCGGCGGCAAAGTCCGCCTCCTGCAGCGCCTGATGGATCAGGGTCCCGAGCTGCGGTCCGCTCGCCATCACCGAGAGCGGCAGATCCGAGGCGACCGGCGCCGAGGCCGCCTCGGGTTCGTCGGTGACGCCCGCCTCCTCCGGTTCGGAGGCGACGATCGCCTCGTGCGCCGCCGCGGTGAGCGCGGTGTAGGAGGTCCGTCGCCAGGCGGTGTCGAGGCGGCGCCCGAACCGGGCGAGGTCGAGCTCCGCGTCGGCGTCGACCGCCGGGCGCCACCGGCGTGGCGCCCCGAGGCGGGCCGGTTGCACCGAGACCGCGTGCGGCGCGAGCGCGGCGACCGCCTCGAAGCGGGTCCGCGCGTCGGCCTCGCGCGGGCGCCTGAAGCCCTGCCAGGCGACGTTGCCCTCGGCGTCCTGGGCGAAGAGCAGGCGCCCGAGCGGCGACTCGCGGGCGAACCACCCGCTCGCCCACCAGAGCACCACCTGGTGCCGCGCGCGCGTCAGCGCCACGTACACCAGCCGCAGCTCCTCGCCGCGCTCCTCGGCGTTGTGCTGCCCCAGATGCATGCGGTACTCCTCGCCCGAGCACCCCACGTCGATCGCGCGCTGGCCCTGCTCGTCGTGGAAGTAGACGGGCTGGCCCTCATCCGCCAGGCGGCCCGCCTCCCACAGGAACGGGCAGTAGACGATCGGGAACTCGAGGCCCTTGCTGCGGTGGAACGTGAGCACCTGGACGGCGTCGGCGTCGGAGTCAAGCCGGCGGGTGCGCTCGTCGTTGGACCCCTCGCGCTCCGCGGCGCCGATCCGCTGGCGCAACCAGCCGGTCAGCGCCGCCAGGCCGAACTGCTCGGCCCCGGTGGCGGCGTTCAACAGCTGCGCGACGTGCTCCAGGTCGGTCAGCCGGCGTTCCCCGCCGAGCAGCTCGAGCAGCCGGGCGGAGGTGCGTTCGCCGTCGAGCACCCTCTCCGCGAGCGCCGAGATGCCCTGGTCGCGCAGGACCCGCGCCCAACCGTGCAGACGCTGGTGGAGGCTCTCCAGCTCCGACTCGCTCGCCTCGGCGAGCCCGGTCGCCGTCCAGCCGATGAGCGAGGTGAGCGCCGCCGACCGCGCGCGGGCGGGATGGGAGGGCTGCTCGAGCGCCTCGAGCAGCGTCAGCCAGTCGGTGGCCGCGGCGGTCCCGAAGACGCTGCCCGAGCCGCCGATCACGGCCGGTTCGCCGAGCGCCTCGATCTCGCCCCGGATCAGCGCCGCGTTGCGGTGGGTGCGGACGAGCACGGCGATGCAGCCCGGCGCGATCGGCTGGCGCCCCGTCTCCCGGCCCTCGTCGTCGCGCAGCTCGATCGTCGCGCCCGACTGCAGCAGCGCGACGATGTCGGCGGCGAGGTCCCGTGCGATGAAGGCGCGGGCGGACTCGGCGTTCGGGTAACCGCTCGGCGTGCGCTTGACCGACGGCTCGTCGAGCTCGAGCAACCTCACCCGCAGCGCCGCGCCCCCGGGGGCGTCGTGCAGTCGCGGCGCCCGGTGCGACGGCGCGGCGTCGACGTGGCGGTAGACGATGCCCGGGTGGCCGAGCCGGGCCCGACCGAACAGCGCGTCGAGCGCGTCGAGCAGCGGTCCGTCGCTGCGCCGGTTCACGGCGAGCGTGGCGCGCGCGCCGGCCTCCTGGGCGGCGGCGAGATAGGCGTAGACGTCGGCGCCGCGGAACGCGTAGATCGCCTGCTTGGGGTCGCCGATCAGCACGAGCGTCGTCTCCCCGCCACCGAAGGCCCGTTCCACGATCTCCCACTGGATCGGGTCGGTGTCCTGGAACTCGTCGATCAGCACCACGCGGTAGCGGTGACGCAGCAGCGACACGGCGTCGGCGCCGCGGGCGCCGACAAAGGTCGCCCGCAGGCGCGTGAGCTGGTCGTCGTGAGTCATCAGACCGAGCGCCCGCTTGCGGGCCTCGAGCTCGGCGCGGGCCGCGGCGGCCAGCCGGCAGCGCATCGCCTCCGCCGTGCCCGGCGCGGCCCGGCCGGGATGGATCGGGGCGAGCGGATTGTCGATGGCGATCCGGGCGACCCGCTCGGCCTCGCCGCGGCTGAGCGTCAGGCCGTCATGGTCGCGGTAGAAGCGGCGCACGTAGAGGTCGTCGATCACCTCACGGGCGAGGTCGTCGACGTTGTCGACGAAGCTGACGCTCGGGTCGCTCTCGGCCAGCGTGCCGAGACCGTCCAGGACCCGCTGGCAGAACCCGTGCGTCGTCTCGATCGTCGCCGCGTCGAAGTTGGCGAGCGCGTCGGCGAGACGACGCCGCCGCTCGGCGACGAGCTCGACCGGCCCGCCGGCGAGCAGTTCGATCACCTCGTCGATGTGGGTGGGCAGCGCCCCCGCGGCCACCCGGGCGAGCTGCGCCTCCGTCACGACGAGCCGCTCGCGCACGCGCTCGCGCAGCTCGCTGGTGGCCACGCGGGTGAAGGTGACGAGCAGGAGCTGGTCGAGGGTCGCCGCGCCCTCGGCGATGAAGCGCGTCGCCAGCGCCGCGATCGTGTACGTCTTGCCGGTGCCCGCGCTCGCCTCCAGGACGGTGACGCCCGTCGGGAGGGGGCCGCGCAGGTCAAACGGCTGCGCCTCGAGTGCCGTCGCGGCCGCGGGGACGGGGGCGGCGTCGCGCATCAGCCGCCGATCACCTCGCGGGCGAGCAGCGGACGCCAGATCGCGGTGGCGAGCGCGCCCAGGCGCTCGAGGTCGAGCTCCTCCCCGATCGCCAGGCGATGCTCGGGTTCCTCCTCCTCGCCCTGGATGAGGCGGTCGTTGTGCCAGCCGGAGCGCCACCGGCGCAGCGCCGCGGCGACGGGGTCCTCGCCGCTCTGCAGCGCCGCCTCGGCGTAGGCGTGAGCGCTGCGACACGGGACGGGCAGCGGGGCGCGCAGACCCTCCGCTCGCAGTGCGGCGAGCGGGGCGAGCTCGGCGAGGGCGGTCGCGGCGCGGACGCTCGGCGTGCTGCCGAGCTGCGGGATGCGGACGACCTGGACCGAGCCCGGCTGTCCGCCGCGGCCGATCGTCACCGCCTCGAAGGGGATCTCCGGGTTGGCCGAGGTGAGCGCGAGCAGCCGGATCCAGGTGGCCAGCCGCTGCCGTGGCCCGAGCCGCGCGTAGCCGGCCGCGAGCAGGACGTGACCGTGCACCCCCCCGACGGTCCCGGTGAGGCGCAGGCCGTCGGGCAGCGTGACGTTCGTCTGCTCCGAGCGCGGGAGCCCGGCGCCGACGTGCGCGCGCACCGCACCGGCGATGGCCTGCACGTCCGGCCACAGCGCCTCCACCACCGGCCGCCCGAGGGCGCCCGGGGGCAGGGCGCCGCGGGCGATCTCGGCCAGGACCGCCTCGCGCGGGGGCAGACCGGCGAGGACGGCGTCGAGCAGGCGCTGGCCGACCCCCCAGCGCTCGAGCGCGTCGAGCTCGATCGGCAGGGCGTCGTCGACCTCATCCTCCTCGCGCTGCGCGGAGACGCCGAGGCGCTGGCGCAGAAAGGCCCGCACGGGGCGTTGGGCGAAGGCGACGAGCTCCTCGAGCGTGACGAGCTCGTCCCCCGGGGACGGGGGCAGCGGCGCCGGCAGGAAGGGCGCCGGGAGGCGGCGCGGCCCGACGAGCGCGCGGGCTCCCTCGAGCGCGGCGCGGTCGAAGCTCCAGGGGCCACCCGCCGCACGGGCCGGACCGGACCCGCGCGGCGTGAAGTTCCGCGGATCGAAGGCCTGCAGCGGGTGGCGGACGAGCACGAGCTCCCGCGCGCGGCAGCCGAGCCCGTCGGGAGGGTCCCCGTCGCCCGGGGCGACGCGCGCCGTCGCGTCGATCGCGTCGAGCAGCTCACCGACCGGGACCGCCGGGGGCAGCGGCGCGTTGGTGCGCTCGTCGTTGCCGCTGTAGGTGATGATGAGCGCCTCCTGGGCGGCGAGCAGCGCGTCGAGGAGGAGCTGGCGGTCCTCGGTCCGCGGGTCGCGGTCGCCGGGCTGCGGGTCGTCGAGGAGCAGGTTGTCCCCGTCGCGCGGGGCCTGGCGCGGGAAGGCGCCGTCATCGAGCCCGAGCAGGCACACGAGCCGGTGCGGCACCGAGCGCATCGGCACCAGGGTGCAGAACGTGAGGTGCCCGCTGCGGAAGTTGGCGCGCGTCGGGCGACCCTCGAGCCGGTGCCCGAGCAGCTCGCGGACCTCCCCGAGGAACAGGCGGATGCCGTCCGTCGGCCCGCCGGCGCGGTCGGCCGACGCCTCGTCGAGGACCTCGGCGAGGATCGCGTCGAGTTGGCGGCGCTGCCAGGCCTCGCGGGGTGGCGTGGCGGTCAACCCGTCGGCGGCGGCGGCCAGCGCGGCGGCCCAGGCGGCGAGGGGCTGCGGGCCGGCCAGCGACCGCACCGCGGTGTCCACCCGGTCGACGAACTCGGCGAAGCGGCCGGCGAGCTCGATCTGGCTGCTCTGGATCGACGCCGCGGGCAGCACGCCGGCGAAGGCGCCGGCGCCCTCGGGATCGAGCGCGACGCCGAGCAGCAGCCGCCTGAGGCCCGCGGCCCATGTGCCCGCCTCGACCTCGTTGAGCCGGTACGGGGCACGGCCCTCGGCGTCGAGGCCCCAGTGGATGTGCGCAGCGGCGACCCACTCGCGGACCTGGGTGAGCTCGTCGTCGTCGAACCCGAACCGGCCGCGGACGGGTGCGGCATCGGCCAGGTCGAGCACCTCCGAGGCGGTGACGCGGCCCGCCGCGAGCTCGAGCAGGCGGGCGACGACGGCGAGCACGGGGGTCGTGCGGCGAAGCGAGCGGTCGGCGAGCCGCACGCGCAGCGCGGGCGGCTCGCCCGCGCCCGCCGCCTCCGCGTCGGCCCCGCGCGCGCCGAAGGCCGCCTCGATGAGGGGGGCGAAGGTCTCGATGTCCGGGCACATGACGATGACGTCACGCGGCTCGAGCGACGGGTCGTCGGCGAGCCGGTGGAGGATCGCCTCCCGCAGCACGTCGACCTGGCGAGCCCGGCCGTGGCAGGCGTGGATCCGGATCGAGCGGTCCGCGGCGGTGAGGGCGAAGCGCGGATCCGGTGCGCCCTCGCGCAGCGGTGGGCCCGGCGGCGGGCGGTCGGCCCGGAGGTCGCCCTGCACCGTCTCGAGCAGGGTGCGCGCGGGGGGTGACGCGGGCAGCGGGTGGTGCACGTCCCGGCCACCGCCCCGGACGAGGCGCTGCAGCCCGTGGACGTCGCGACCCCACGAGTCGAGCAGTCGGTTGCGGGCCCGGCCCGCCTCCCACATCCTGGGGGAGGGGTGCAGCAGCATCAGGTGCACGTCGCGGCCGACCGCGAGTGCCTGGAGCACGCGCAGGTGGCTGATGGGCAGTCGTGTCAGGCCGAACAGGGTGAGGCGGGGGGGCAGGGAGAGCCGTGCCGGGTCGGCCTCGATCGCCGCGCACGCCCCCGGCAGGCGCTCGGCCAGGCTGGGGACCCCGAGCGCCTCCCGCAGGCGCCTCCAGAGCTCCGGCTGCCAGCCCGCGGCCGCTCGTTCGTCGACGCCGCCGGATTCTCCCCCCGCCCACGCCTCGATGAGCGAGGGCCGGCGCACGGCGTACTCGTGGAAGAGGCGTGCGACGTGAGCGAGGCGCGCGAGGCGCTGTTCGCGCCCGGCGGTGAGGTGGCGGGCGAGGGGAGCGAGCCACGGCTCCTCGGCGGCGGCCTCGACGACCTCGATCAACGGCCAGACGAGCCGGCCGGGCAGCCAGGGGTCGCGCTCCGGTGCGACGCCCCCGGCGACGGCGAGCGCCTCGGCCACGACGCCGCCCGGGAACGGGAACTCGATGTTCGCGCAGACGCCGTCACCGGCGCCGGGCCGGCTGCCGAGGTGGGCCGAGAGGCGCTGGGTGAGCCAGCGTTCGATCCCGCGCGTGGGCACCGCCACCAGCTCGGTGGCGAAGGGGTCGGCGGGGAGGTCGCCGAGGAGCTCGGCGAGGGCGTGCGCCAGCACGTCCGCCCGTTCTGCGCGATGGATGAGGAGCATCGTTCCCGTCCCAGTCAAGCGCGTGCCGGGGTCGTACCGGGGGGCGGCGGCCGCGCCGCCGCCCCCCGGCGGCTCGCCCGTCGCGACCCGGGCGCGCTCTAAGCTGCCACGCGATGCGACTGGAGGGGATCGAGAACGGTGACATCGTCGAGATCGACCGCCTCGGCCGGCGGTTTCACGCGCTCGTCTCCGGCAACGCCCCGGGCGGGCTCGCCATCCAACCGCTCGATCGCCGGGTCACCTATCGTTCCTGCCGCGCACGGGAGGTCGTTGCGCACTGGTCCAAGCGCGGGCGTCCCCGCGCCACCAACGATCCGCTCGAGCCCCAGGTGCTGCAACTCGAATTCGATCTCACCCGCCGCGGGGAGTAGGCGTCGATGCGTCACCTGGCGCGGGCCGTCCTCGCGGCCGCCACCGTCCGCCTCGCCATCACGGCGACGCTCGTCGCCCTCCTCGGCGCCGCCCCCACGGCGGCGACCGCGGCGCCGTCCGCGACGGCGCCGATCCTCCCCCCGGCCAACCCCCGGTACTCACTCGCCGCCGGCCGCTACAACCCGGTCGGCTGCGCCGGCGTCCGGGACGTCTCCGCTCGCTGCCTGCGGCGGTCGCTCGGGATGATCGACGCGGGCCGGTGGGCCGAGCACCTCGGACCCGTCGTGCTGCCGGGGAACTGGTCGGCTCTCACCGTCGCCCAGCAGCTCTTCGTGCTCAGCCAGCTCGAGCGCACGGCGCGGGGCCTGCCCGCCGACGTCGGCCTGTCCGCCGGGCTGAACCGGCGGGCGCTCGCCGCGGCGACCACGGGCCGAGACCCGTCCGGCGCGGGTCTGGCCGGCCTGTGGGCCGGCGGCGAGCCGAACGCGATCGCCGTGGTGGCTGACTGGATGTACGAGGACGGGCTCTTCGCCGACGGCTTCACCGAGAACCTCACCTGCTCGGCCGCCCATCCGTCGAGCTGTTGGCAGCATCGCGACCTGCTGCTGCACCGCGGCGGACCGGGCTCCTGCGGCGTGCGCTGCTCCGTCGGCGCCGCCTTCAGTCCGGCGGGCGACCGGCGGGCTACGGGGGCGGGCACGGATTCCTACGCGGCCGTGTTCGCGCGCGGCGGGGGTGGCGCCGCGCGCGGCGGGGGTGGCGCCGAGACCTTCACGTGGGCGGCCGAGCTCCCGCGGCTGCCCGCCTGCGAGCGGGCCGGTGACACCTGCGCCTGGCGGGGACGCCCGCTCGCCACCGCGAGCGGGCTCGTGACCGTCGGGGTGTCGCGGTCGCGGTGAGGTGATCTAGGCTGTTGCCCCACAGCCGGAGAAAGGGATGGGATGAACGACGATTGGCGGGTTCACGTGACGTGCCCGACGGCCGCGACGGCGGCCGAGCTGAGCGAGCTGCTACGGACCGGGGACGTCCAGCACGAGCTCGAGGCGGCGGCCGGTGAGCGTGTGATCGTCTCCCTCGACGGTCGCGAGCTGTTCCTCTACGCGGGCACGCGCGAGCAGGCCGAGCGGGCGGCCGCCGCCGTCGGCTCGCTCGGCGCCCGCGCCGGCATCGCGGCGCAGACCGACCTGCGCCGCTGGCATCCGGTCGCCGAGGAGTGGGTCGACGCCGACGCGCCCCTGCCCGAGACCGACGCGGCCCGCGCGGCCGAGCACGCCGAGCTGATCGACGAGCAGCACCGCGAGCAGGCGGAGCTGCGCTACGCCGAATGGGAGGTCCGCGCCAGCACCGGCTCGCACCGCGAGACGGTCGAGCTGGCCGACGCCCTGCGCGCCGAGGGGATCCCGTCCCTGCGCCGTTGGCGTTTCCTGCTCGTCGGCGCCGCCGACGAGGACGCCGCGCGCGCCCTGGCGCAGCGCATCCGCGCGCTCGCCCCCGAGGAGGCGCGCGTGGAGGTGGAGGCGAGCTACCCGACGGTCGAGGCCGAGGTCGGCCCGAACCCCTTCGCCGTCTTTGGCGGTCTGGGCGTCTGAGCGTCAGCGCTCCGTCGGTGGCCCGCTGGCCACCGACGTCGTCGGCTCCGGCCGCGCGGGCGGCCGCCGCGGTGGCTCATCCGACGGTGAAGACGATCTTCCCGGAGGTGCGGCCCGCGAGCATCGCCTCGAAGCCGGCGCGCGCTTCGCTGAGCGGCAGGACCTGGCCGATCTCCGGCTCGATCCCGCGCTGCACGAGCATCCGCACCAGCCGCTTGAGCTCCTCGCGGGTGCCCATGGTGGAGCCGACGACCGACAGCTGCAGGAAGAAGATGCGATTCAGCTCGGCGGCCGGCGCGCCGCCGCTCGTCGCCCCCGAGATCACGACCGTCCCGCCCGGCCGCAGCGCCTTGAGGGAGTGCGCCCAGGTGGCGGCGCCGGTCGTCTCCATCACGGCGTCGACCCGCTCGGGCAGTCGGGCTCCCGGTTCGAACACCGCCTCGGCGCCGAGCGCCCGGGCGAGCGCGCGCTTCTCCTCCGTGCGGCCGGTCGCCCAGACGCGGACGCCGGCGCTCGCGGCGAGCCGGATGAGGGCGGTGGCCACGCCCCCGCTCGAGCCCTGGACGAGGATCGTCTGGCCGGGCGTCACGCCGCCGCGCACGAACAGCATCCGGTAGGCGGTGAGCCAGGCGGTCGGCAGGCAGGCGGCCTGCTCGAAGCTGAGCTGCGGTGGCTTGGGCACGAGGTTGGCCCGGGGGACCGTCACCCGCTCGGCGAGGGCGCCCTGGTGCAGTTCGGAGAGGAGCGTGCGCCGGGGGTCGAGCGTCTCGTCGCCGCTCCAGCCCTCGGAGGCGATCACGGCGTGCACGACCACCGGATTCCCCTCCGGGTCGATGCCCGCGCAGTCGCACCCGAGGGTCATCGGGAGACGGTCGGCGGGCAGGCCGACGCCACGCAGCGACCACAGGTCGTGGTGGTTGAGGGCGGCCGCGCGCACCTCGACGTCGACCCAGCCCTCGCGCGGCAGGGGCTCGGGCCGCTCGCCGACGACCAGCCCGGTGAGCGGGTTCTCCGGGTCGACCGAGTCGGCGTAGACGGCCAGCACGCCCCTATTCATACCGGACCGGCGCCGGGGGCGACTCCGCTACCTTCGGGGCTCTGTTCGGGGCGCTGAAGAGAATCGCCGTCGACGTGACGCCGGTGCGGGTGTCGCGGGAATTTCGTCTGCTCGCCGTCGGTCAGCTGGTGTCGGGCTTCGGCACCCAGGCGGCGCTCGTCGCGCTCCCCTTCCAGATCTATGTGATCTCGCACTCCGCCGCGCTCGTCGGCCTGCTCGGCCTCTTCGAGCTCGGACCGATGATCGTCGTCTCGCTCGTCGGCGGCGCGGTCCTTGACCGGCGCGACCGCCGGCCGGTGCTCGCCGCCGCGCAGCTCGGGGTGATCGCCGTGACGGGCGGTCTGTTCGCCCTCTCCCTGCTCGACGCCCACCCGCCGGTGCTTGCCATCCTCGCGCTCGGCGGCATCCTCGCCGGCGGCAGCGCGCTCGACGGCGTCGCCCGCGGGGCGATCATCCCGGGCGTGCTCGGTCCGGACCTCCTGCGCCAGGGCCTCGCCTTCAACTACGGGCTCGGCCAGGCGACCGGGATCGTCGGGCCGGGCCTCGGCGGCATCCTGATCGGCGTCTTCGGCGGCGTGGCCTGGATCTATGTGATCAACGCCGCCAGCTGCGTCGCCATGCTCGCCGTCGCCCTGGCGCTCGGGCCGCAGCTGCCGCACGTCCGCGAGGGCCACGACTCACTGGGACGCTCGATCGCCGAGGGGCTGCGCTTCGTCGCGTCCCACCGGGCGCTCGCCGGATCGTTCGTGATCGACATCAACGCGATGCTCTTCGGGATGCCGCGGGCGCTGTTCGCCGTGCTCGCCCTGCGCGTCTACCACGCCGGCGCCGGCGGCACCGGCCTGCTCTACAGCGCGATCGCGCTCGGCGGCACCGTGGCCGTGCTCGGCTCCGGCTGGGTACAGCACGTCAACCGGCTCGGGCGGGTGACCGCCGTCATGGTCCTGCTCTGGGGCCTGGCCATCGGTGGCGCGGGCCTCGTCCGCTCGATCTGGCCGGCCGCGGCGCTCTTCACCTTCGCCGGCTGGGCGGACGGCCTGAGCGCCGTCTGCCGCGGCGTCATCAGCCAGACGGTCACCCCCGACCGGATGCGCGGGCGGATGAGCTCGGTGTTCAGCCTCGTGGTGACGAGCGGCCCGCGGCTCGGCGACATCGAGTCCGGGCTCGTCGCCGGGCTCGTCGGGCCACTGAACTCGGTGCTCGTCGGCGGCCTCGGCTGCGTCCTCGGCGTCGGGTTGACGCTGCTCGCCTTCCCGCAGCTCGCCGCCTACGAGGCCGACGTGGAGGTGGCGCGGATGCGCCGCGAGGCCGTCGGGCCGCCGGTGTAACTGACGCCACCGGGCACCGGCGCGGCGAGCCCCCGAAGCAGCGGCGAGGGGGCGAGGGCTACCCTCGCAGCCACTCGGCGCCCTGCTCGTACAGGCGCTCGAGCTCGGGACCCTCGAGGCCCGGCATGTCCCGCTTGACCTCGTAGCCGACGAGCGTCTGGACGTAGGCGAGGTGGCGGTAGCCCGCGGGGAAGCGGGCGAGCAGCTCGGGGTCGAGCGGCGGGCCGGGGACGGGGGAGACCGGGGTGAGGCGGTCGATCTCGTAGATCGGCTGGCGCAGCACGAGGCCCCAGCGGCCGTCCCGGCGGGCGAGGAAGTCATAGAAGCGGCCGGTGCAGACGACGTCGCAGAGCACGTCGTGGACGGTCACGCGCTGGGTGATCGTCATCTTCGTCTGGGCGAGCGCGCGGTCGCCGCTTGTCTCGATGCTCGAGCCACCGAGGAAGTGCAGGATGCGCACGCCGCGGTCCCAGCCCTCCTGGCTGACACGGATGAACTCCTCGTACGGGCCCTGCCACCAGGTGGCCATCATGTGGCCGTCGGCGTGCCAGACGGTGCGGAAGCGGTTCCAGTCGCGCGCGTCGCGCCAAACCGCCCAGTTCTCGACCAGCTCGCGGATCTCACGGCGGTCGGCGGCGGCGGGCTCCTCGCTCATCCGGGACAGGGTAATGTCCGCGCCGCGTCCATGAGGCAGCTCACCGCCACCGCGACGGGCGTCGCGGCCACGTCGATCGAACGATCCTACGAGCACCTGCTCGACGTCGAGCGCTACCCGCAGTGGTACCCGGACGGAGCCAAGCGGGTCGAGGTCCTCGAGCGCGACGCCGATGGCGTGGCGGCCACCGTCGACGCCGTGCTGGCCGCGGTGGCCGGACCGCTGCGCCGGGACTTCCCGGTGCGCCTCGCCGTGGAGCGCGAGCGGCCGACGCGGATCGCGCTGGCGCGGGTCGCCGACGACCGTGGCGACCACGAGGCGCTGACGATCGCCTGGCGGCTGCGGGCCGTGGGGGAGGCGGAGACCGAGATCACCGTCGAGCTCGGCGCCGTCCTCGACCTGCCGCCGTTCCTGCCGATCGACCCGGTCGCCCGGGAGGTCGCGAACGGGTTTCTGCAGGCCGCGCTGCGGTCGCTGTAGCTACGCCGACAGCGAGCCGGCGGCCGCCGCCGTCTCGCGGGGTTCGAGCCCGATCGCCTCGGCGATCAGCTCGTACGAGCGCCGGCGCGCCTCGTGCTCGTGGGTGATCGTCACGACGATCACCTCGTCGGCCCCGTAGCTGTCGGCGACCTCGTGCAGCCCGGCGGCCACTCGGGCGGGCGAGCCGATGATGCCGCGGCGTCCCTCCGTGAAGCCGTGGTCGGTGGGCTGGCCGATCGAGCGCAGGTACTCGAGCGCCTTCTCCGGGGGCGGGACGGGGATCAGCTGACCCTGGCGGAGCAGGCGCATCGACATCCGGCTCGAGCTGGCCAGGTACTGCGCCTCCTCGTCGCTCTCGGCACAGATGGCCCAGACGGCCACGGCGGTCCGGGGCGCGTGGCCGGCGTGCTCGGCCGCGTGGCGGCGCCGGTAGTCGGCGGCGATCTCCGCGCCCTGGGGGAAGATGAAGTCGGCGAAGGCGTACGCGATACCGAGCTCGGCGGCCCAGATCGCGCTCTGCGGCGAGGAGCCGAGCAGCCACGGCTCGGGGGCGGCCGGGCGGCCGGGCAGCGTGCCGGCCAGGCGCGCGAACGGGTGGTCCGGCGGCATCTCGTCGTCGAGGTAGGCGAGCAGCTCGGCGAGCTGCTGGGGGAAGTCGTCGGGCGAGGCCTGGCGGCGGTCGCGCTGCAGGGCGAAGGTGGTGAGCGGGTCGGTTCCCGCGGCCCGCCCGATGCCGAGGTCGATCCGGTCGGGGAAGAGGCCGGCCAGGATGCTGAAGGCCTCGGCCACCTTCAGCGGGCTGTAGTGGGGCAGCATCACGCCGCCGCTGCCGACGCGGATCTCGTGCGTGGCCGAGGCGATCGGGCCGATCAGGACCTCGGGCGCCGCCCCGGCGAGCATCGGGCCGCCGTGGTGCTCGGCCACCCAGTAGCGGTGGAACCCGAGCCGTTCCGCCGTCCGGGCAAGGTCGATCGTGTTGCGCAGCGCGTCGATGCCGCTGAGGCCCTCCGGGATCGGCGACTGGTCGAGGACGGAAACGCGCACCCGGTCCATGGTAGGCGGGGCGCGGTGGCCGCTCGCTCCGCGCGGGGCATCACCGTGCGATGGCCCGGGCGACGGGGGAGTGTCGCCCGGGCCACCGCTGGCGGGATGGCCGGTCCCCCTGGGGGGAGGAACCGAACCGGGGTTGGGGGTGCAACATTCCTCGCCCGGCCCCGCGATCGAACTGAGGGCCGACGCGTCGCCCTGGACGTTTGTCCGAGTTCGGGCGTAGCGCGAGCTGGACGGTTGTTCGAGCAGCTTCAGCTGATCGGGGTCCCGAGCAGCCGGCCCACCATCCGCACGAAGCCGTTGCCCAGGAGCAGCCGCTCGTGGCCGGAGCGCGAGAAGCGGATGGGGAAGCACGGGCTCGAGCCGGAGTGGCCGGCGCTGCCCAGCGTCACCTGCACCATCAGGGTGGCGAGGGCCGCGCCGTGCGCGCCGCGGTAGACGAGCGCCAGCTCGGGCCCCCGGACGAGCAGGAGCGGGCACGGGTGCATGACCCGCACCGGCGGGAGCGCGTCGGTCGCCGCGACCACGCTGGTGACCGTCGCGGGCCGGGTGAGCGTCCGCCGCACCGGCGCGTGGGCCCCCGGGCCGTTGGCGAACGGGACGGTGAGCGACACCGAGATCCGCCTGACGCCGCGCGGCACGCGCGCGACCCGGCCGGCCGCGCGGGCGCTCGCGCCGACCGAGCGGCCCGCGCCGACCGATCGGCTCGGACCGGCGAGCGCGAGCCCGGAGGAGACGAGCAGCAGGCCGCTCGTGAGGATCGCGACACGTAACCGCCGCATGTCCACAGGGTAGATGGGGCAGTGCATGCCCTGCAGACGAGCGAGACCCCCGGCCGGTGTGCCGCCCGGCCCGGCCCGCGCCTCTTCGACCCCGGCGCCGTGACCCCCCGGCCGGGTGGTTCGTCCGGCCGACGGCTGGAAGCGGTCGCCGAGACCCGAAAAGCTCACGAGTCAGTGAGCGTGACGACGAGGGCGACCAGTACCCCAAGCCGGATTCGCACCCAGCGCGGAATCGGCGGAGCGGCCGTCGCCTCGGTCGGTGCGAGCCTGCCGGAGGGCATCCTCGAGAACTCGGTGATCGAGACGCGCCTCGGCCTCGCGCCCGACTGGATCGAGCGCCGCACCGGCATCCGCCAGCGCCACGTCGCCGCCGCCGATGAGCGGTTGGAGACCCACGCCACCGCCGCCGCGGCCGCGGCGCTCGCGCAGGCGGGCATCGACGCCGCCGACGTGGACCTCGTGCTTGTCGCCACCAGCACGCCGGACGAGATCATGCCGAACGCCTCGTCGCTCGTCGCCAAGTCGCTCGGCGCCACGCGGGCGGGCGGCTACGACATCGGCGCGGCCTGCTCGGGCTTCCTCGCCGGGCTTCAGGCCGGCGCATCGATCATCGACGCCGGCCGGGCCGACTGCGTCGTGGTGATCGGCGCCGACTTCATGAGCCGCGTCGTGGATCCGGCGGACCGTGGCACCTCGGCCGTGTTCGCCGACGGGGCCGGCGCCGTCGTGCTCCTCGCCACCGGCCAGAGCCGCATCGGCCCGATCCTGATCCGCAGCGAGGGCGACACCGAGGGCATCATCCGGGTCGAGCGCGACGAGCAGCTGATCCGCATGGCCGGTCACGAGACGTTCAAGCTCGCCGTGGCCCGCCTCTCCGAGACGACCGCCGAGGCGACCGCCGCGGCCGGCCTCGAGCTCGACGACGTCGACCTGTTCGTCTACCACCAGGCGAACGCCCGGATCCTCACCGCGGTGGGCGAGAAGCTGGGCCTGCGCCCCGAGCGCGTCGTCGACTGCATCTCCGACCTTGGCAACACAACCGCGGCGACGCTCCCACTCGCCCTCGACCACAGCGTCCGCAGCGGGCGCCTGCGGACGGGAGATCGAGTGCTGCTCGCCGCCTTCGGCGCCGGCTTCGTCTGGGGCGCGACCGTACTGGAATGGGGGGTGGCGGCATGACCGCTGTGCTTTCGAATGCGGACCTGGAGACCCTGACCCCGATCGAGCGCCTCGAGGCGCTCTGCGACCCGGGGTCGCTCGACGTGATCCGCTCGGAGGTCGTCTCCGGTCACATGGGGCTGAAGGCTCGCGCCGGTGACGGCGTCGTCGGCGGCGCCGGCCTCGTCGACGGCCGCCCCGTCTTCTGCTACGCCCAGGACAACACCTACGTCGGCGGGTCCCTCGGGGAGATGCACGCGGAAACGATCGTCCGCGTGATGGAGCTCGCCGACCGCGCCCGCGCCCCCGTCGTCGGCTTCGTCGGCTCCGGCGGCGCGCGCATGCAGGAGGGCGTTCGCGCCCTCGGCGGGTACGGCCGGATCTTCCGCCAGACGGTGGCCCTCTCGGGCAAGGTGCCGCAGATCTCGATCATCAGCGGCCTGTCGGCCGGCGGCGGCGCCTACTCGCCCGCGCTGACCGACTGGATCGTGATGACCAAGGACGCCAGCATGTTCCTCACCGGCCCGGCCGTGGTCAAGGACGCGATGGGCGAGGACGTCACCGCCGCCGAGCTCGGCGGCCACCGGGTCCACGAGAAGAACGGCGTCGCCCACTTCGTCGCCCCGAGCGACGCCGACGCGGCGCTGCTCGCCCGGGACCTCCTCAGCTACCTGCCGAGCCACCGCGACCTCGAGCTGCCGGTGGTCGAGACGCGCCCCGCCGGCGCACACGACCCGTCCGAGCACGTGCCCGAGAACCCCCGCCGCGTGTACGACGTCCGCTCCGTGATCGCCGGCATCGCCGACGGCGGCGACCTCCTCGAGGTCGCCCCGAACTGGGCCCGCAACCTCGTCACCGCGTTCATCCGCATCGAGGGCCGCCCGGTCGGCGTGATCGCCAACCAGCCGCGGTACCTGGGCGGCGTGCTCGATACGTCGAGCTCGGAGAAGGGCGCCCGCTTCGTCAACCAGTGCAACGACTTTGGCGTGCCGATGCTCGTCCTCGTCGACACCCCCGGCTTCCTGCCCGGCACCAGCCAGGAGCGCGATGGCGTGATTCGCCTCGGCGCGACGTTTGTGAATGCCTTCGCCAAGGCAACTGTTCCCAGAGTGACGGTGATTCTGCGCAAGGCCTTCGGTGGCGCCTTCATCACGATGAACTCCAAGGACCTCGGAGCGGACTACGTCTTCGCCTGGCCGCAGGCGGAGATCGGCGTGATGGGGGCCAAGCCCGCCGTCGGCATCATCCACCGTCGCGAGCTCGCCGCCGCCGAGGACCCCGAGCGGGTGCGCGAGGAGCTCGCGGAGCGCTACGCCGAGATGCACCTGCGCCCACAGGTGGCCGCGGCCACCGGCCACATCGACGAGCTGATCGCCCCCGAGCAGACGCGCCAGCGCGTCGCCTGGGCGCTGCGGTCGCTGCAGAGGACCGGCCGGTGAGCCAGCCCGGCCGTGTCCTGCTCACCGGCGCGACCGGGTTCGTCGGCATGGAGGTGCTCGTCCGCTACCTCGAGCGGGGCAGCCGCCCCGTCACCTGCCTGGTGCGCGCCGACTCCGACGAGGCGGCCCGCGCCCGCCTGGACCGGATCCTCGACGAGCTGATCGCGAACGGCGCCGAGCTGTTCGCCCACCGTGTCGAGGCGGTGGCGGGCGAGATGACCGCGGAGGACCTGGGCCTGCGGCCCGAGGTGCGTGAGCGCCTCGCCGAGGAGGTCACCACCATCATCCACTGCGCGGCCAACGTCGCCTTCGACCAGACGCTCGAGGACGCCCGCCGGGTCAACCTCGGCGGCACCCGCCGCATGCTCGAGTTCGCCACCCTCGCCCAGGAGCGCGGCGGCCTGCAGCGCTACGCCCAGGTCTCGACGGCGTACGTCGCGGGGACGCACACCGGCCGCTTCACCGAGGACGACCTCGATGTCGGACAGGGCTTCCGCAACACCTATGAGCAGTCGAAGTTCGAGTCCGAGAAGCTCATCCGCGCCGAGGCCGCGCACCTGCCGTGGATCGTGCTGCGCCCGAGCATCGTCGTCGGTGACCGCTCGAGCGGCTGGACGGCCGCCTTCAACGTCATGTACTGGCCGCTGCGCGCGCTCTCCACCGGGCTGTTTCGCGCGGTCCCGGCGATGCCCGAGTCGCCGCTCGACATCGTCTCGATCGATTACGTCGCCGACGCGATCTACGAGCTCTGCGAATGCCCGCAGGACTCCGCGCACCGCACCTTCCACCTGACGGCCAGCGAGGACGCCTCGACCTTCGCCGAGCTCGTCTCCCTCGCGGCCCGCTACTTCCGCCGGCCCGAGCCGCAGGCCGTCCCGCCCGCCGAGTTCGCCGCCGGCATGGGCACGCTCTCCGACGCGGCGGTCGAGGCGATCCGCATCTACTTCCCCTATTTCGCGATGGCGACCCGGTTCGACAACGCGCGCACCCGCGCCCGCCTCGCCCAGGCCGGGATCCACTGCA
The DNA here is from genome assembly GCA_027451345.1 of Solirubrobacterales bacterium. Taxonomy (GTDB): domain Bacteria; phylum Actinomycetota; class Thermoleophilia; order Solirubrobacterales; family Solirubrobacteraceae; genus Palsa-465. Next base: position 1,174 of record DAIDJO010000078.1, on the reverse strand, counting down.
CCCCGCTGCGCGAATACCTGCACCGGCTGCTCGACTTCGCCACGAAGAGCCGCTGGGGCAAGCGGCCGATCGCCCGGGCGCAGGCCCCGACGGGCTAGCTCGGGCGCCCTCGCCGCTGCTTCGGGCGCCCGCCCCGGCCGCGGCGGTACCGTGTGAGCCGTGGCTGAGCCCGTGCACACCGAGGAACGACCGGTCGCCGACGCGGGTGGCGCGGTCCCCGTCGACACCCTCGAGCTGTTCGCCGAGGTGCTCGCCCAGTCCGAGCAGGAGGCGGCGATCGGCGACGACTTCTACGACCGCCTCTGCGGCGCCGTCTGCCGGCTCGCGCACCTGCGCCGGGCGATCATCTTCCGCTACGACCCGGCGAGCGGTCAGGTGCGCGCCGCCGGGGCGCACGGACTCGGGATCGAGGGGTTCACGAACGTGCGTCTCTCCGTCGACACCGCCCCGTTCGTGGCCGCGGCGATCCGCGAGGACCGTGTCGTCGAGACCGCCGGTGACGTCCGCGAGGAGCTTCCGGCCGAGTACACGCGCTTCGTGCCCGAGCCCTCACGCCTGGTCTGCGGGCCGATGGTCGCCGCGGGTCGCGCCGTCGGCGTGATCGTGGCCGAGCGGGCGATCGACGCGCCGCCGCTGGATCCGGCCGAGCGCCACCTGCTGTGGACGCTCGGGAAGGCCGCCGCGCTGGCCTCCGTCGCCCGCAACGTCGCCACCCAGACCGAGACGGCCCGTCAGCTGCGCCAGCGGATCGACCTTGCCCGCGAGGTGCACGAGGGCGTGATCCAGCGGCTGTTCGGGATCTCGATGGTGCTCGACGGCGCGGGCGACCTCCCCGAGGAGGTCCGCGCCCGCTGCGCCAGCGAGATCCAGACCGCCCTGGGGGAGCTGCGCGACGCGATCCAACGACCGCTCGGCCGCCAGTCGCGCGCGACGCAGACGACGTTCGCCGCCGAGCTCGCGCGGGTGGCCAACATGAACCTCGAGTACACGCTGAGGGTTGACGACGACACGGTCGCCAACGTCCCCGAGGTGCTCGAGCCGCTCGCCCAGAGCGTGCTCGCCGAGGCGATCCGCAACGTCGCCAAGCACGCCGACGCCACGCTCGTTCAGGTGCGCGCCTCGCGCCTGGACGGCGCCTTCACGCTCGAGGTGATCAACGACGGCGTGCGCGACG
>DAIDJO010000077.1 GCA_027451345.1 Solirubrobacterales bacterium | reverse complement strand
GCGACGATGGAGGGCGCCGTGCGCAGCGGGCGCGCGGCCGCGGCCGAGGTGATGGCGACGCTCGCTGCCTCCCCACCACTGTCAGCGTCCGCACCGATCCGGGTCTGACGTCAACATTGATCCGGATACGCAAACCGTCATGAGCACCGCAGTGGCACCTGTGCATCCCTCCGATGGCCCCGACCGGGAGGACGAGACACCGTCTGGGGCGATCCTCGTGCTCGCGCCGCTGGCGCTCGAGGCACGGGCCGTGCGGGCCGGTGCTCCCTGGGCCGAGGTGCGCCGCGTGGGCATGGGTCCGCGCCGCGCCGCCCGCTTCGCCGAGCGGCTGGCCGGGGCCGACGAGCGGCCGATCCTCATCGCCGGGTTCGGGGGCGCGCTCGATCCGTCGCTGGAGCCCGGGGACGTCGTGCTCGCCAGCGAGGTGCGCGGCCCAGCCGGGGCGAGCGCCTGTGCGGACCCGACGATCCTCGCGGGGGTCCTCCGACGCGGCGGGCTCCGTGTCCACATCGGCCCGATCCTCTCCAGCGAGCGCCCCGTCGTCGGTCGGCGGCGTGAGGCGCTGGCGCAGACCGGCGCGCTCGCCGTCGACATGGAGTCGGCCTGGCTGATCCCCACCGTCCGGCGAGCCCCCCTCGTCACGCTCCGCGTCGTGCTCGACACGGGCCAGCACGAGTTGCTCCGTCCCCTCCACACCCTGAGCGGAGCCTCCACCGCCTACCGCGTCCTGCGCCGCGCCTGCTCGCTGGTGCAGGACTGGGCGCAGGCGCTGGGGTCGCGCGAGGTGGTCCTCGCCGCGCCCCGGGCCTCCTGCGCCGGGGTCGAGCGCGCCGTGGAGATCGTCGAGCGGGTGCTCGAGGACCGTGGCGCCCCGGTGTACGTGCGCAAGCAGATCGTCCACAACGCCCACGTCGTCCGCTCCCTCCAGGAGCGCGGCGCGATCTTCGTCGAGGAGCTCGACGAGGTCCCTCCGGGCGAGACGGTGATCTTCTCCGCGCACGGAGTCTCGCCTGCGGTGCGCGAGGCGGCCCGGCGTCGCCGGCTTCACGTCGTGGACGCGACCTGCCCGCTCGTGTCGAAGGTCCACGCCGAGGCGCGGCGCTTCGCCGCCTCCGGCTTCGACATCGTGCTCGTCGGTCACGAGGGGCACGAGGAGGTGGAGGGAACCTACGGTGAGGCTCCGGAGCACACGCGGATCGTCGCCACGCCGGAGGATGTCGCCACCGTGCGGGTGGCCGATCCCCAACGCGTGGCGTACCTCACCCAGACGACGCTCGCCGTCGATGAGACCGATCGGGTCGTGAACGTCCTGCGGGAGCGCTTCCCACAGGCTGTGGGCCCGGCCTCGAGCGACATCTGCTATGCCACACAGAACCGTCAGGACGCCGTCCGCGCCCTGGCACGGGACTGTGACCTGATCCTCGTCGTGGGCTCCGAGAACTCCTCCAACTCCAAGCGGCTCGTCGAAGTGGCCGAGCGCGCCGGCTGCCGCGCGCAGCTGATCGACGATGCGACCCAGCTCCCGCCTGCGATCCTTCGCAGGGCGCGCCGGATCGGCGTCACCGCCGGAGCCTCCGCCCCCGAGTCCCTCGTCGAGCAGGTGCTCGGCGCGATCGCCGGACTGGGGGAGATCGCGGTCAGCGAGCGCCACGTCGCGACCGAGACGATGCAGTTCAAGCTACCGCCGGAGGTGCGGGGCCCGTCGGCCTCCGTCACCGCCGGTTCCGAGACCGATTCAGACCAAGGAGGCCGCTGACATGGCCGTGCCGATGAGACAGGCCGCGCGAATGGGCGCGTACCTGATGAAGCAGCGCCTGCGCGGAAACGACAAGTACCCGTTGATCGTGGAGCTCGAGCCGCTCTTCCAGTGCAACCTCGCGTGCGAGGGCTGCGGGAAGATCCAACATCCCGAGCACGAGCTGCGCCGACGCATGCCGGTCGCGCAGGCGATCGCCGCGATCGAGGAGTGCGGCGCGCCGATGGTCTCGATCGCCGGCGGCGAGCCGCTGATCCACCCGGAGATCGATGAGATCGTGCGCCAGCTCGTCAAGCGCAAGAAGTTCGTGTACCTGTGCACCAACGCGCTGCTCCTGGAGAAGAAGCTCGACAAGTTCACGCCGTCGCCCTACTTCTCGTGGGCCGTCCACATCGACGGCCTGCGCGAGCGTCACGACGCCTCGGTGGCACGGGAGGGCGTCTTCGACAAGGCGGTCGCGGCGATCCGCGCCGCGAAGGCGAAGGGGTTTCGCGTCACGACCAACACCACGTTCTTCACCCACGACTCCCCGGAGACCGTGCGCTCGGTGCTGGATTTCCTCAACGACGAGCTCGAGGTCGACCAGATGATGGTCTCGCCCGCCTACGCGTACGAGAAGGCGCCGGACCAGGAGCATTTCCTCGGGGTCCGGCAGACGCGCGAGCTCTTCCGCGCCGCCTTCGCGGACGGGCGGCGCAAGAAGTGGCGCCTCAACCACTCCCCGCTCTTCCTGGACTTCCTCGAGGGCAAGGCCGACTTCGAGTGCACGCCCTGGGGGATCCCGAGCTACTCGCTGTTCGGCTGGCAGCGCCCCTGTTACCTGATGGGCGACGGCTACACGGCGACGTACAAGGAGCTGCTCGAGACCACCGACTGGGACAAGTACGGCCGGGGCAACGACCCGCGCTGCGACAACTGCATGGCGCACTGCGGGTATGAGCCGACCGCCGTGATGGCGGCGACCCGCTCGGTCCGCCACTCGTTGCGGGCACTGATGCAGCCCTGACGCGTTCGCGGCGCGCGCCGCGGGGTAGGCTCCGGACAACCGTGCCCGGACAGCTCCGACTTCACCCGATCGTCACGACGACGCTGGCGGCGGCGATCGCGGCGATCGCGGTGATCGTGATCGCCCACGTGACCGGCGCGGACGCGATCGGCCGCGCGTTCAACGACGTCGACCCGGCCTGGATCGGCGCGGTCGCGGCCGCCGAGCTGCTCACCTACCCCGCCTACATCGCCGCCTACCGGGCGGTCGCGGCGATCCACGGGCATGCTCCGCTCTCGCTGCCGCTCGTGAGCCGGATCGTCGTCGCCGGGTTCGGCCCGTTCGCCCTCGGCGGAGGATTCGGCGTCGACAAGCGTGTGCTCGAGACGCTCCACGAGGACGAGCGCAGCGCCCGCGTTCGGGTCATGGCGCTCGGCATCTTCGAGTGGGCGATCCTCGCCCCGACCGCCTGCGTCACGGCGATCGTGCTGCTCGCCGAGGGCGCCGACATCATGCCGTCCCTGCTGTGGCCGTGGGCGCTCGCGGTCCCACCGGCGACGCTGCTGGCCCTGTGGGCGAGCCGCCCGGCGCGGGTCGCCCGCGTGTCCGGGGCCCTCGGCGGGCGCCTCGAGCTGCTCGCCCAGATGCTCGAGGGGATCGACGGCGTCCGGCGCATGGTGACCGAGCACCCGCGACGGGAGCTCGGGGCGTGGCTGGGAATCTGCACCTACTGGGCCGCGGACATGTTCGCCCTCTGGGCGGCGCTGCGGACCTTCGGGCTCGATCTCAGCGTCGGCAAGCTGATCATCGCCTACTCGACCGGGTACGCGGCGACGCGACGGTCGCTGCCGCTCGGTGGTGCGGGGGCCACCGAGGTGTTGATGACCTACGCCCTGTACTGGGTCCGCGAGCCGCTCGCCCCGGCCCTCGCGGGCGTGATGCTGTACCGGCTGTTCAACTTCCTGCTCATCGCGATCCCCGCGGTCGTCGCTCACCGCCAGCTCGAGCCGATGCTGACGGGGCTGACCGTGCGCCGGCGCCAGCAGCGGCTGCGCCCGAGCCGACGCTCACGCGGGGGCCGGTGACCCGACGGCCCGGCGGTAGAGGGTGGCGTTGCGGTCCCAGCGCGTCCCGGTGAGGTGCGCCGTCACACCACCCGCATGCAGGTGGGACAGCTCGCGTCCCAGCGCTCCGAGACGCCCGTTGCCGACGTGGTCGAGCATCCAGGTGCGGATGGCGATCCCGCCGCCGGCCGTCGCATAGAGCCGCAGCGCCCGGCACTGCTGCGGGAAGTCGATCAGGGAGCAGGTGGTGATCTGCCAGTATCCGCCGGCCGGCATCTCGCGGGGGACGATCCGGTTGCGGTGCGTGTGACCGGCGAGGGTCGCCACGACGCGAGGAGAGCGGTCGAGCACCTCGAGCAGCGCCTCGGCGCCGGCGACGTCCTCGAGCGGGTGGTGGGTGCACACGATCACCCAGCGGTCGCCGGCGTCCGCGAGCTGCGCCGCCAGCCAATCCGGCTGCTCGGTCGCCACCAGCCCGCCCGAGCCGCCCGCGCGCCGAACGAGGTCGAGCACGATGACGCGCGCCTCGCGGCCGAGGTCGTGCGTGAGATCGAGCCGGGCCGGGGCGGGGGAGGGGGCACCCGTGCGGCCGGGCGAGGTGCCCGCGCGCGACGCGCTCCAGAGCCGCTCGATCACCTCCGCCAGCTCGAGCTCATACCGCGCCGGGTCGGCCGGCACCCGCACCGTCGGGCCGGCGAGCGCCCGCTCGATGAAGGACTCGACCCAGCTCGCGTCCGGCCGCTCGTCGGGCACCGCCGGTGCCGGCGAGGGGTCATCGCCGCCTGAGAGCAGCCCGGCCGGTGGCTCCCACAGCGCCCGATCACCCACGGCGACGCGATTGGTCGACCGGCTGGGGACGAGCTCGCCCTGCACGAGCACCTCGTGGTCGCCGAGGACCGGGAGCCAGGCGCCGCCCACGCCACGGCTGGTGAAGGGGACGACGGCGCGGGCGAGCAGGCCCGGATGCCGGGGCGGGTCGAGGTCGGGACGGTAGTAGGCGGCGTCGGGGTTCTCCGGCAGCTGCACGCCGTGGTAGCCGCCGGGTCCGCTCCCCGGCCGCACGCGGCCGCCGGCGAGCAGCGCGAGGGCCAGCGCGAGCTCGTTGTTCTGGGCGTTGTCGATCAGGTCGCCGCCCTCGATGAGCAGTTCCGGGTGCTGGGCTCGGGCGGCGTTCAGCGCGCCGTGGAGCAGATGCGCCGTCAGCGTCTCCTGGGGCCGGAACGTCGACTGCAGCGGCCCTCCGAAGCGGGCCAGGAAGGGAACGCGCGCGGGCGAGGAGGCATCGAGCACGTGCGCATCGGTGAGGTGGACGAGCCGAGCGAGCTCCCGTGTCGTCGGCTCCGCGACGCCGAGCCTCGTGCGGTCCACGAGCGGCTCTCCGGCGCCGACCGTGAGCGCTCCGTCGGCGCCGCGCGCCGTCCAGGTCGATCGCAGCGTCGAGCCGTCCGCGGCCGGTCTGCCCACGTGCTCGCGCGGTCCTACCGGGCGTGGAGACCGCGATGCTCAGCCACGGCGTGGCGACGGTGACGGCGCACCTCGAGCCGCAGCTGCAGGATCCGGGCCGTGCCGGCCAGCAGCGTGACCAATGCGCCCACGACGGCGGCGATCAGCAGGGCGACGGCGAGTGAGAGGTGACCGTGCGCGCCCAGGAAGGAGATCGTCACGGAGCGGTCGTTCTCCACCAGGAAGATGATCAGCAGGATGAGGAGCACCGTGGCGACGGCGAGCGCCACCCACACGCGGCCGGCGTTCGTGCGCCGCGGCGCCTCGTCCGGCTCGACGGGTGCGGCTCCCGCACCGTCCCCGGGCGGTGCTTCAGCCGTCGGCGCCGGATCGTTGCCGAACTCATCGGTCACGGGACGACGCTACCCCTCGCCGCTGCGGACTATCCATCGCGCCCGTCGGCCAGGCCCTCACGGGCGCATTCCCTGGCGCAGCGCGAGGACGCGCCGGACCGAGCGCAGAAAGCCGGTGCGGTTGAGGGCATGCCGCGTGAGCGCCTGGGAGAGCGCCGACGCGGCGGCCTGGCCCTCCGAGACCTGTCCGCTCGCACAGAGGACCAGATCAATGCCGGCGCCGGCCGCGAGCGACGCGCGCCGCCCGGTGCTGCCGTAGCCGCGGAGGGCGGCCGCCGCCAGCGCGTCGGAGATGGTCACGCCGGTGAAGCCGAGGCGGGTCCTGAGCTCTCCGTTGATCACGGTGCGCGAGAGCCCGGCCGGTCGCGTCGGGTCGAGCGCCGGGTACACGGCCCACGACACCATCACGAGCTTCACCCCGGCGGCGACGGCGGTCCGGTAGGGCTGCTCGTCGCTCGAGCGCAGGCGCGCGAGCGGGATCGCCAACCGCACGGACGCGGTGTCGGTGCTCTGCCGCGCGGCGCCGAGGCCGGGGAAGTGCTTGGCCGTCGCGGCCACCCCGGTCCGTTGCTGGGCTGTGATGAACGCACCGCCCAGCCGCGCGACCGTCTGCGTGTTGCGCGAGTACGAGCGGCCCTGCTGCGCGATGAAGTCGAGCGGCTGGCGGTACACGTCGAGCACCGGCGCCAGGTTGACGTTGATGCCGACATCGCGGAGGTTGAGGCCGGCCGCCCGTCCGGCGGCCTGTGCGGCCGCGGTGGCGCCGGCCGACTGCCCGATCTGCTCCTCCGAGGGCAGCGGTGCACCCGGCAACCGGCGCACCGCGCCGCCCTCCTGATCGGTCAGCGTCAGCAGCGGCAGCGGCACGGGGCTGTGCCGCGCGTCGGCCTGGAGCCCGGCGATGACGCGCCGCAGCTGTGCATCGCTGGCGATGTTGTCCTGGAAGAAGATCACGCCCGCCGCCTCGCCGGCCCGGATCAGCGCGACGAGGGCCGGGGGTGGCGTGAGGCCCTCGTAGCTGTAGATGACCCGCTGGCCCGCCAGCTGGTCGGGGGAGAGGCGGGCGAGCGCGACCTCGGGCGCGACCGACGCCGATGACCCGGCCGCCCCCGCCGCCGCCGCGAGCACGACCAGCACGGCGATGACCGTGGCGGGAACCAGAGCCCTGAGTCCGGCGGTTCGCCGACGGGGCGATCGCATCCGGGAAGCAACCCCAGCGTATCCCGCCGTGGCGAGGGCCCCCGCTCACGGGGGCCCTCGCCACGCGCTCGGGCACGCGCTCGGGCACGCGTCCCGGGCGCGCTTGCGGGCTCCGTCTCAGGCCGGACGGGCCTGGGGTCGGAGCGGTTCCTTCGCACGGACCCGGTCGGTGGCCCGCCGCACCATGGAGAGCGGCGCCGCCACGTCCTCGAGCGACTTGCCCTCGGCGGCGACACCGAGGATGGCGGCCACGATGCCGCCGAGGATCATCGCGCCGGCGCCGATCAGATACCCCACGAACAGGCTGTTGGGGTCCTTGCCCGTTCCGATCAGGCTGCCGTACAGGTGAGTGCCGAGGAACCCGAAACACTGCGCGATCGCGAAGAACACGGCAATCGCCTGAGCTCGAACCTCGAGCGGGAACACCTCGCTCGCCGTCAGGTATCCCGCGCTGGCGCCCGCGGACGCGAAGAAGAAGATCACGGTCCAGGCGAGCGTCTGGGTGGTGGCGGTCAGGTCACCCTGCTTGAACAGGAAGGCGGTAACGACCAGCAGCAGCCCGGAGATGATGTAGGTCCCGGAGATCATCCGCTTGCGCCCGATCGAGTCGAACAGGCGCCCGATCGTCAGCGGCCCGAGCAGGTTGCCGGCGGCGAACGCGAAGAAGTAGTACCCCACGTTGTTGGCCGGGACGTGGAAGAAGAACTTCAGCACCAGCCCGTAGGTGAAGAAGATCGCGTTGTACAGGAACGACTGCGTGATCATCAGCACCGCGGCGAGCGTCGATCGTCCCGGGTACTGCTTGAACAGCGCGCGCAGCAGCGCGACGTAGCTGATCTTGTCGGACGGCTGGATCTCGATCGCCTCGTCGTCCCCCACCGGGCTGAGCCGCCCGTGTGACGTCGCGTCCACCTCGGATTCGATCTGCGCGATGCATTCCTCGGCCCGCGCCTCGTGCCCGTGCATGATCAGCCAGCGCGGGCTCTCGGGCAGGTTGCGGCGGACATAGATGATGCACAGGCCGAGCACCGGCCCGATCAGGAACGCCAGGCGCCAGCCGAGGTTGGCGGAGAGCTTGTTGAGGAAGAACAGGGTGGCGACGGTGCCGATGAGCGCGCCGGCCCAGTAGGTGCCGTTCACGGCGATGTCGATCCGCCCCCGGTAGCGGGCTGGGATCATCTCGTCGATCGCGGAGTTGATCGCGGCGTACTCTCCGCCGATGCCGGCACCCGCCAGCACGCGCGTGGCGTACAGGAACACCACCCACCCGCCACCGGCCTGGGTGGCCGCGGTGAGGCCGCTGCCGACCAGGTAGACCCCGAGCGTCACCATGAACAGGTTCCTTCGCCCGAGCCGGTCGGACAGCCGGCCGAAGAGCAGGGCGCCGATCACCTCGCCGATGAGGTAGAAGGTCGCGATGTCGGCCGACTGACCGGCGGAGAGGGCGAGGGTGCTCTTCTGGGTGAAGTCGGCGCTCAGGTTGGCGGCGATCGTGATCTCGAGGCCGTCCAGGATCCAGGCCACGCCGAGGGCCAGGACCATGCGTGTGTGGAACTTCGACCAGGGCAGGCGGTCCAGGCGCGCCGGGATTGTGCTGCGGATCACCGAACCACCGGTTCGCTCCGTCGTTGCGGACATCGGCTCCTCCTAGAGGCAGTAAATCTGCGCTAAATCATGCGCGTGCCTGTTGCTCTACCCGGTTTGTCCATGAACCCCTCACGGACCGGGGCGGAGGTGATGTGCGCCTACGCGACGGCGCGCTCGAGTCGGGTCAGCGAACCGCAGAAGTGCGTGATCGTGCCGCTCTCGTCCCGCAGCGGCACGACGGACATTCGGTTCCAGAACGGCCGGCCGTCCCGGGCGTAGTTGACGAGCTCCGCGGTGCAGCTGCGTCCGGCCCGGATCGCCTCGCCGAGTCGCCGCACCTCGCTCGGGTCGGTGGCCGGGCCCTGCAGCAGGCGGAGGTTGCGGCCGAACACCTCCTCGGGCCGGTATCCCGTCAGGGTTCTGAAGCTCTCGCTGCAGTAGATCACGGGTTGGTCGCGCGCCAGCGCGTCGGCGATCACGAGCGAGTGGCCGAGCGCCTCGAGCGCGCGCAGCCTGAGCTCGAATTGCACGGATTGTTCGGTCTGCCGACGCTCGAGCACGAGCCGGTCAAGCCCCAGCGAGACGGCCTGGGTCGCGGAGGAGAGGACGTCGGCGTGGGTGGCGTCGAAGTGACCGGGCCGGTCGGCGTAGACGGTGAGCGCCGCCATCACCACATCGCCCCGACGGATCGGGAACGCGGCCGAGGCGTGGAGTCCCGCCCGCCGGGCCGCCACGTGCCAGGGGCCGGTGGACGACGCGCTGGAGAAGTCGTTGACGATCGTCCGTACACCCGCGGAGAGCGCGCGGCCCGTCGGCCCCTGGGCGCGGACGTCACCGACGTCGAGCGCGATCATCAGGCCGCTGTCGGCGACCTCGGCGAGGTACCCGTTGTCGTCCCCGGCGGTGGCGACGATCTTCACGACGCCGAGGTGCCGCACGCCGACCCAGGCGAACCGTCCCTGGCCGGTCTGCACCACCACCCGGCAGAGCTCCCGGTACAGCTCGGTTGCGGACTCGCACCGGCCCACCGCCCGGATCGTCTCCGCGAGGACCGAGTACGAATCCGCCGGCGGCGTGGGCGCCTCCGTCGCACCCAACCCGGCCGGTCTTGGACCCTCGGCCAGTCGGTCGTCCTCGGTCATCGCTCCCCTGCACCCACGGTCATCATCTTCGAGGTATCTCGGTCTGATATCAAGCGATCTTGAGCATGGCTCAGCGTTCCGGCCTCGAGGCCCTCCAGCGCATCACCGAAGCAATCCTCGCGATGGATCGGGATTGGGAGATCACGCACGCCAACGCGGCCGCCACCCGGTTGATCGGTCGCCCGGCGGAGGAGCTGGTCGGCCACCCCCTCTGGGAGGTCGTTCCCGGCCTGGTCGGGACCGAGTTCGAGCATCGGCACCGCGCCGCCCTCGCCTCCGGCGAGGCGGCCGAGTTCGAGGCCCAGCTCGAGGAGGGGGGACGGTGGTACTCCGTTCACCTGTACCCGTCTGAGACCGGTGTCACCACCTGCTTCGGTGACGCCACGACGCTGCACGTGGCGCTCGAGGAGCTCGCGGAGCGCGGCCGTCGGCAGCAGGCGCTCGCGCAGTTCAGCTACCGCTGCCTGCTCGCCAAATCCGTGGACCAGGTGCTCTCCGATGCGGCGTTCACGGTCGCGGAGGTGCTCGATGTCCCCGTCGTGCAGGTGTGGGGCCGGGCGGTCAGCGGCGCGCCGGTCGAGCTCGTCGTCGAGGCGGATCGGAACGGTGGACGACCGGTATCGCACCGCTCGGGCGCCGCCCGCTTCGTGATCCCGGGCACCGATGAGGCCGAGCTCGTCGTCCACTCCGCGGACGGGGTCGGTCTGAGCCGTGATGCCGGCAACTTCGTCGAGGCGATGGTCGCGATGATCTCGGGCGCCACCCAGCACATCGAGGACACCGAGCGGCTCCAGCACCTCGCGCTGCACAGCCAGATCACGAATCTGCCCAACCGCCGGTTTCTGATCGAGCACCTCTCCCGCCTGCTCGAGGACGTCGATCCCGCCGGACCGGGTGTCGCGCTCGTCGCGGTCGAGATCGCGCGCAAGTGGATCGTCACGACGACGTACGGACCCCGCGCCGGGGATGCCATCACCGTGGCGCTCGCCGAGCGGCTGCGCCGTCTCGCCGAATCCGGCGCGATGCTCGCCCACACGCCCGGGGACAACCTGGTGCTGGTGATCGGGGAACCGACGGGCGACCTCGCGCCCGGGGCGCTCATCACCCGGATCCAGGCGGCGATGCGCGAGCCGATCTCCGTGCCGACCGGTGAGTACTTCCTCACCCTGCGCTTCGGCATCGCCTTCGGCCAGCGCGGCGTCCGCGCCGAGGAGGTGCTGTGGAACGCCGAGACGGCGCTCCAGCAGGCCCGGCCGCCGGCCAACGTCGCGATGTTCGGCGAGGCGGCCCGCCTGGCGGCGGGCCGACAGGCATCGATCGACCAGGATCTGCACGGCGCGGTCGCGCGCTCCGAGTTCCGGGTGTTCTTTCAGCCGATCATCGACCTCGACACCGGCAAGCCGAGCATCGTCGAGGCGCTCGTACGCTGGGAGCATCCGGATCGGGGACTCGTCGCCCCGGATGAGTTCATCCCGGTGGCGGAGGACAACGGCCTGATCATCGAGCTCGGCGAGTGGGTGCTCACGCAGGCCTGCCAGCAGGCCGCGATCTGGCAACAGCGGTACGGCGTCCCCCTCCGGGTGAGCGTGAACGTGTCGCCGCGGCAGATCGCGGATCCCGAGTTCGGTCGCGGCGCCGAGGCGGCTGCCGCGCGGAGCGGCCTGCTGCCCGGGACGCTGAAGCTCGAGATCACCGAGCGCATGCTGATGGACGAGGCGGCGCAGCCGAGGACGGTCCTGCAGGATCTGCGGCGCCGAGGCATCCGGATCGCGATCGATGACTTCGGCACCGGATATTCATCGCTCAGCTACCTGCGCCGGCTGGAGGTGGATTCGCTCAAGATCGACCGCTCGTTCGTCGCCGGGCTGCGCGGCGATCCCGACCGGACGATCATCGAGGCGATCATCCGGATGGCGCACGCGGTCGGCATCACCACGATCGCGGAGGGGGTGGAGGAGGTGGAGCAGGCGGCGGTGCTCCGGCAACTCGGCTGCGACCGGGCGCAGGGCTTCCTGTACTCGCCCCCGCTCCCGGTCGATGAGCTCGAGCCGTTCCTGCGCGCGGCGTTCGGGTGACCGCGGCATGGTGCCCCGCGCCGGCGGGGCACGCGCGCGCGGCGGTCAGCTCGCCCTGACCGGCGCGGCGGGGGCCTCCCGCAGGATCGCTCGCAGCAGGCGCTCGGCGGAGTCCAGGAGTGCCGGATCGACCCCGGTGGAGACGCCCCGTCGGTGCAGGTGCCGGACGAGCCTCGCGGTGTCCAGGTTCCCCGGGGCGCCGGCGACGAACGGGCACCCGCCGAAGCCTCCGAGCGCCGAGTCAAACTCCGTCACCCCGAGCTCGAGCGCCGCGTCGACCGTGTCGAGCGCCTGGCCGCGGCCGTCGTGCAGGTGGAGCCAGAGGTCGAGGTCCGGCATGGCGCGCCGCACCTCGCCCAGCAGGGTGGCCACGTGCTCGGTCGGGGCGACGCCGGTCGTATCCGCCAGCCCGATCTTCTCGATCCCCGCGTGCCGCAGGGCTTCCACGACGGTCAGGAGCTCAGTCGGTTCGGTCGGGCGCCCGGATGGATCGCAGAAGGCGGTGGCGACCGAACCGACGATGCGCTGCGGACCGTCCGCCTCGACCACGGCACCGCACAGATCGTCGAGTGCCTCCTGGCGGCCGCGCCGCACGTTCGCCACGCTGTGCTCGGCCGAGACCGAGATCACGACCGCGAGGGTGCCGATCCCCGTCCTGGTGGCGCGCTGCACCCCCCGGCCGTTGAGCGCGATCGCGCGGTAGGTCACGCCGGAGGCCGCCGGCAGCGCGTCGATCAGCTCCTCGGCCCCGGCCATCTGCGGTACCCGGAGCGGGTTGACGAATGACGCCACCTCGAGCGAGCGGAGCCCCGCCGCGATCAGCGCCTCGGCGATCTGCGCCCGTGCCGCGACCGTCACGAGCACCGGCTCATCCTGCAGTCCGTCGCGCAGGACGACGTCCGTGACCGTCGCGTCCATCAGATCACCCCCTCGTGCCGCAGGCGGTCGATCTGCGTTCGGTCGAGGCCGAGCAGATCCTGGAGGATCGCCTCCGTGTGTTCGCCCAGCTGCGGCCCGGCGCTGCGGATCGCCCCCGGTGTGTCCGGCAGCCGGGGGACCACGCCCGGAAACCTGACCCGCTGCCGCTCGCCGTCGATCTCGAGCTCGATGGCGTTCAGCATGTCCCGCGCCGCGTAGTGGGGGTCCTCGACGATCGCGCGCGCATCGTAGATCGGCCCGGCCGGCACGCCGGCGTCGGAGAGCAGCTCGACCGCCTCACGGGCGGTGTGTCGGGAGGTCCACGAACGGATCGCCGTCTCGATCTCCTGTTCGCGCTCCCATCTGGCGTCGGCGTCGGCGAGCGTCGGATCGTCCGCCAGATCGTTGCGGTCGATCAGCCGCATCAGGCGGCTGAACGCTCCGCTCGAGTTGCCGGCGACCATCACGTGCTGACCGTCGTCGGTCGGATAGATCCCGCTCGGCACGACGCCAAGGAGGGAGCCGGCGGTGCGCTCGCGGACGATGCCGTGGGCGTCGTAGTCGGGGATGAGCGATTCCATCAGCATGAAGACGGCCTCGTACAGGGCGACGTCGACGACCTGGGGCCCGGGCTTCACCGTGCGGCGCGCCTGTCCGAGCAGAACCATCAGCGCCCCGATCGCGCCGTACAGGCCGGCCAGGCAATCGGCGACCGGCGCGGCCGAGCGAACCGGGGGGCGGTCGGGGTACCCGGTCACGGCGCGGAGTCCGCCGAAGGCCTCCGCGATGCTGCCGAACCCCGCGCGATCCCGGTACGGCCCGGTCTGCCCGTACCCGGAGATCCGCACCACGACGATGTCCGGCTTCGCTTCGGCGAGCTGCTCGATGCCCAGGCCCCAGCGTTCGAGCGCCCCAGGCCGCAGGTTCTCCACGAGCACGTCCGTGTGCGCGAGCAGGTCGAGCAGGATCGACCGCCCCGACTCGCTGGCCAGATCGAGCGTCAGTGACTTCTTGTTGCGGGCGACCGTCCGGAACATCATCGATGTGTCGCCACGGACGCGTCGCCAGGCGCGGAGCTCGTCGCCGATGCCCGGCCGCTCGACCTTGATCACCTCGGCGCCGAAGTCGGCGAAGACCCGGGTGGTGAATGGGGCGGCGATGAAGCCGCCGAGCTCGAGCACCCGGATCCCGGCGAGTGGGCCCTCGTCCTCGTGTGCGCTGGATCCGGATAGCGGGATGGCGTCAGACAGAACGGACATTATTGCCGTCGGGCGCGCGGGTGTCGCCGGTTGGGCGTGTGCGTGGTCGCCATTGGACCCACGCCTGCGCCGCCCCGCCCGCGCCTCAGCCGGTCGCCGGGTGGGTCGGGGTGGTGCCGTTGGGGGCGAGCACGTCGAAGCCGTCGGGGGTGTTCAGCATGCCCCGTTGGTGGCCGGGGTGATCGCTGACGCCGTACTGCCACACGAGCGCCTGCGTGCGCGGATCGATCGCGACCAGCCGGTCGCGATAGTCGTCGTTGGCCATGAACACCCCGCTGGGGAGACGCTCGACCAGCGACGGGTGGTTGAGCATGCCCGGTCCGCTGGTGGGGGCGTACCGGTAGAGGATCTTGCCGGCCCGGTTGAACTCGAGGATCTCGCCGGGGCTCGAGTAGTCGGCGATCAGGTACCGGTCGGGACCGAGCTGCTGCGGGTCGGACGGGTAGCTGATTGGGAGGTGGACCGTCCACACCTCGTGGCCGGTGGGGGTGTATTCGGTCACCCACGAGCCGGTGATCTCCGACACCAGCAGGTTGCCGTTCGCCAGTGGCGTGTCGCCGTTGGGTGAGCCCATGGACGTCGGTGGGTTGTGCTGACAGTTGCCGTTGGTGCCGATCTGGTGAGCGACCGTGTGGTTGGGGTTGATGACCAGCACGCGACAGTTGTTGGCGTCCGCGACCGAGATCTGACCGCTCTTGAGCAGGTAGGCGTCGTCCGGCTCGTACAGGTAGCCGACCCCGGTGCCCGGAACCTTCGGGTGACCGTAGGCCCACAGCACCTTGCCGGACGGGTAGCCGATCAGTTGGATCGTCTCGTTCTGCTCCTGGTTCGTGAGGATCGCGGTCCCGTGGCGGACGAAGAAGGCGTCGTCGGGGAAGTAGAAGCCGAACCGATCGTGCGGTGAGGATGCGGAGGGGAACCGCCAGAGGAGCTTGAGCGTGGGATCGAACAGCAGCAGGTGGTTGTTGGCGCGGTCTGCGATCAGCAGCTTGTCTCCGTAGAAGGGCGAACCGGCGCCTGGCGAGCCCGCCCGGCCGAACGCGCTGTTCGGCGTGATCATCTCGACCGTCGCCAGCTGCGTTCCACCCGATTCGCCGCCGACCAGCCACGCGTGCGAGCCGAGCACCGCGGCTCCGGCGTGTGAGACGGGCACCTGCAGACGGCCGGCGGGCAGCATGCGGTCGCTCATGCGATCAAAGGCCCAGATCGTTCCGATCGTCCTCAGGCCGCCCTGGCCCGCGGTCGCCACGGGCGGCGAGAGCTGGGTGGTGCCCATGCCGGGGATCACCGCCTGGCGCGTGGTGGTATCGCCGCCCGCCAGGTAGATCTGGCCACGGAGCACGACCGCGGTCGCGCCCTCCAGCGGCTCGGGAAGATGCGCGATGACCGCCGCTCGGTGATGCGCCGGGTCGATCATCTGGATGTCGTTCACGGGCCGTCCGGCCCCGACGCCGGAGATCGCCTCGCCGCCGAACACGTAGAGCCTTCCGCCTGCGGCGGCCACGGCGGGGTACCTGACCGGCACCGGCAGCGACGCCACCGATTGGAAGCTGTGGCCGTTGCTCGTCGCGAGCACCATCCGGTCGGGCCTTGCGCCGGTGTAGCCGCCCACGATGTAGGTGACCTGGCCGATCGTCGCGATGCCGGCATCGGAGCGGGGCGTGGGGAGCTGACCGAGGGCGCGGCCGCGCGCCTGGGGGAAGGATTCAACCGTGGCGACGGTGGCGGGGGAGCCGCCGCCGAGCACGACGTCACGGTTCCCGATCACCGCGCCGACCCCGTCATGGACCGCGGCTGGCAGACTCCCGACCTGCCGTAGCGCCCCATCCGCCGTGTTCAGAGAGAACACCCCGGACGCGGACGCCGACCCGTTGAGGCCCCCGAGCAGCATCAGCCGGCTTCCGGTACCGGGCAGGATCACCTCGCGGCTGATCGGCGCGGCGAGCTGCCACGGCAGCAGCCCCGACTCAACGGCGGGGATCGCCGGCTTGGCCCTCGCGGCCGACCGGGCCGTGCGCGAGCGCGAACCTGCCAGGCCATGGCCGGGGCCGCTGAGGGCGGCCAGGATCGCCGCGATCACGCCCGCGAACAGGATGAGGGCGCCCAGCGCCGCCCGCCGCCTGCGACGTTTGATCCGGCGTCGGTCGATGCGGGCTCTGGGAGGGTGAGTGGCCATCACAGAGCGCTGGGGCGCAGAGGGCCTCGACCTACTCATTGTGTGGGGAGTCAGAGCTGAACACGGTTGAGAGAGGGGACCCGACCGGACCACCGCTCGGGTGAGGCTCGCGAACACGAGCGCAGGCTCGGTTGTGGAACCGGTGGCCTGGGGCAGGCCGAACGTGATGGTATGGCACGTTGTTAAAGGACGGTGCGCTTGGCAGGCCGATGGCTCCTGCGGCGGCGCCTGGCGCGACCCGATGCCCGCCCACGCTCACGCTGAGCGCCGTGGGCGGCCAGCCGAGCTTCACGGCACCGCCCGGCAGCCCGGGTTTCACCGCCTGGCTCAGCTGAGCGCCGGGGTAGCCCGCACGGACCCGCGGTGGGTCCCGTCGGTTGCTCCGTGTTCTCCCGCTCGGTTGCCCCGACCGGTCTCGTTCACGTTCACGTCGGTTCGGTCTCGCGTCCGTTGCCCGCGAGGCGATCCCGGAGCTCGGCTCCGATCTGCTCGAGCCGGGCGGGGGCGAGCGCATCCTCGAGGTACGGGAACAGCTCCCGCTCCTCGAGGCGCACGTGCGCGCGCAGCCGCGCGCCGATCTGTACGAGCGCGTCGACACTCGGCTGCTCACCGCGGGCCCGGATGCCGTCCGCCGTCTCTTGCAGGTACCGATGGTCGTCGCGCACACGCTCGGCGAGCCGGCGCCCGCGGGCGCCGGCGGGAAGGGCGGGCAGAAGCAGCGACTCCTCCAGCGCGAAGTGACGGATCTCGTGTTCAGCGATGAAATCGGCGAACAGCATCGCCGAGGACCGCGCCGTCGTGGCACTCGCTCGGTGCAACGCGCTCGCGATCACGAGCGCGTGGTGGTGATCCTGGGAGAGCGGAGTGAGCGCCGCGCTGCGTCTCATCGGCTCGGGCGGACGTCGCGACCGGTCGGGCGCGGTGCTGCCCCTGCGATCGGGCCACGCACGCGAACCAGGCAGCCGGCTGAGTCCGGGTCCTTTGCTTCGAAGCCGGCCAGTCTGCTGTCCGGATCGATGCTCTCCAGCAGCCCGGTCGTCATTCCGCGGTGAAGCGCGCACACGAGCGGTTGACGTTCGTGAACCGCCTCCCGGTACGGGCAGTTGCGCAGCCGGTAGGTCAGCCGGCCTCCCGTCACGAGCTCGCGCTCGGGTTGAAAGCCCAGCGACGCGAACGTGTCGAACAGGGCCTGCTCGCCGGAGTCGAGGTCTCGATGGCGGGCTGCGAGGCCCGTGCCGATCACGCGGCCCGTGGCCTCCATGTCGGCGACGCGGGCGCCGGCCCGGGCCAGCGAGCGCACGAGCCATCGCGCCAGCTCGGCGTAGCCGGTCGGCGGATCTCCGCCCGGCTGCGCGTCGGGGCTGATCGTCCACGTATCACGCGGGCGCCCGCGAGGGAGTCGCTCGCTGCGGCGTTCGACCAATCCGGCCTCGAGCAGACGCTCCAGATGGATCCGGACGCCGTTCGGGTGCAGGGAGAGCCGGGCGGCAAGATCTTCGGTCGTGGCCGGGCCCCGCAGCTCTCCGAGGATCTCGAACACACGCGCTCGCGTCGGCTGGGACAGCGGATCGCCGCGCCGGGTGGGAACGTCCATGCCTCAGCCCCTGCTCTGCTCGCACACCCAGCCCAACGGCATCCGGCCGGTCGCAAGGAAGGCGTGGAGCTCGGCGTCGAGATCGGTGCTCAGGGCGGTGTCGGCGTGCGGGTAGATCACCGCCTCCTCCTTGAGGTTGTGCTGCTCGAGCTGCGCGAGCAGTGTCCGGCAGCGCTCCGCGCTGGGGCCACCGCCATGCGCGACCCCGAGCTGCGTCGCGAGGTCCTCCATGGTGCTCCAGATCTCGCCGTGTTCGCGCAGCATCACGAGGATCGGTGCGAACAGACCGGCGTCCCGGAGCGGCGGGAACAGAATTGCCTCCTCGAGGTAGATGTGGCGCCTCAATGCGTCCATCGCGCGGAGCAGCGGTTCGCTCTCGGGGGCGCCGTTCTCGCACGAGGCCAGAAACGCCTGGATCCCCGCGTCGATCTCGCGGTGCTCACGCTCGAGCGCGGCAGCGAGCGTCTGCTCCTCGGTCATGATTCCGCAGCCGTCGGGCCGGCCGCCTCGTCGACGGCCCTCACCGTTGCGCCTGCCGATAATGATCGGCGTTGACCTGGGCGAAGTGACGCCATTCGGCCGGCAGCTGGTCCTCGGCGAAGATCGCGTCGACGGGGCAGGCCTCGACGCAGGCGTCACAGTCGATGCACTCGTCCGGGTCGATGAACAGCTGCTCGGCCTCGGCGTGGCCGGCCTCGTCCGGGGTCGGATGGATGCAGTCCACGGGGCAGACGTCGACGCACGAGTTGTCCTTGACGCCGATGCACGGCTCCGCGATCACGTAGGTCATGGAGCTCCCTTCAAGCGAGGATTTTTCCAAACAATATGGGAAAATTATCAGCTCGAGGCATCGGCCGCCTGCTCGGGGCGCTGCCTGATCACCTCCTCGAGCACGACGGCGTTGTTGTGCTCGAGGTCGCGGGCCGCGTAGAGGATCGTCACGCGCTCGTGGCGTGCGTTGACCCGGAGCGCAGTCACGGCGTCGGCGTGGGCGGCGAGCTCGTTGCGGTAGCGGCGCCGGAACTCGGGGAAGCGCTCGGGGATGTGATCGAACCAGCGGCGCAGCTCGTCGCTGGGCGCGAGCTCTCTGGCCCACTCGTCCAGATGGGCGCGTTCGCGCGAGACGCCGCGTGGCCACACGTGGTCGATGAGCACGCGGTAGCCGTCGTCCGCCGACACCGGCTCGTAGATCCGCTTGCTCTGCACGCCGGGCGCCATGCTCATCCGTCTCCTCCGCCTCTGCCCGTCATCCATCTCGCACCCGGGGGCGTCTGCGCCTTGTCCAGCGGCGGCCCGGGTGGTACGGTCAAATTTACACAAAAAATATGGAAAAAAAAGAGGAGGCATCATGAGCACCCTCACCGTTCCCGCGTGGCGCCCGCAACCTCGGCGCGACGTCCCGCCGTCCCTCCGCTCGGAGCCGCTCCGCGAGCCCTCAGCCCCGCCGGAGGCGTGTGCCCCGGGCGATCCGCCTCGCCGCGGGGGTGCGGTCCTCTTCGAGGTCCGCCTCAGGAGCAGCATGAGCGGGTCCGATCTCGAGCTGCTCCGCCGTCGGCTCGACATGACCACCCAGGTCGACCACAAGCTGCCCGTCGACCCGAGCAGCGCAGGGCATGCGCCGCTGGACCAGAGCACGAGCCTGCTCCTCGAGGCCGGGGCAGTCGAGGATGAGTGGATCCTGCGGGCCCGCACCTGGGCGCACCCGTCCGCACGCACGGTCCATGACTGGCAGGTGCGGGTCGCTCAGGTCGCTCATCTGCTCGACCCCGGTGTGGCGATTCCGGACCGTATGCCGGTCGAGCCCTCCGGCCCGCCGCAGCGCCCCGTGGGCCGGGTGGCGAACCGGCGCCTGGCCGCATCGCGCCGGCGGCTCGTGGGTCTCCCATCAGACCGTGCCTGACCCGCCAGTCTCACGGTGCCACGATCGCCCATCGCGCTCCAAACTCGCGCCGCGACGCGACTTGCGCCTGGGCGACCGCAGGGGCCGGTAGGCGCCGTGCCTATCTGACGCTCAACAGCTCGATCCGGTTGCCCCAGGGATCTTCGGTGTAGAAGCGCCGATATCCCGGCAGGGCTTCGTCCCAGCTGACCGGGGCCCCGGCGTTCGACAGGCGCGCCGCCATCTGGTCGAGGCGTCCGGGTGTCACCCGCAGTGCGGGATGCGCCTTGCGGGCCGGCGAGAACGGGTCTTCTACACCGATGTGCAACTGCTGGGTGCCCAGCGAGAACCACACCCCGCCATGCCCCTGTAACAGCGGCGGCTTCTGGAGCTCACGCAGCCCGAGCAGTCCGCCGAAGAAGCGGCGAGCCTCCTCCTCACATCCGCTGGGCGCGGCCAGCTGCACGTGGTCGAGACCAAGCTCTTCGCCACTGATCGGTGGCTCGGTCGAGACGGCGGCGTTCAGGAGCTCACTCATGGTGAACACGGCATGGAGCTCGAGATCCTCCTCAGCGAGGTTCTCGGTCCCACCGGACTCGCGGTCGATCACGCAGAGGACCGAGATGAGCTCCGCGCCGTCGGCCCGCAGCACTCGGGCCGCGTCGATGATCGCCCCGCCCGTGCTCACGACGTCCTCGATGACCACCAGCCGGCGGCCGGCGACCTCGCCGCCCTCCGCGAGACGACATGTGCCGTACGCCTTCGCCTGCTTGCGGACGAACAGAGCAGGCAGGCCGGTGAGCTGGGAGAGGATCGTGACCAACGGGATCCCGCCGAGCTCCAGGCCCGCGAGAGCGTCCGCGTCGGGTGGCAGCAACCGCACGAGCGCCTCGCCGACAGCTCGCAGCAGGAGCGGATCGGCCTCGAACAGGTACTTGTCGAAGTACTCGGTGCTGGTCTGCCCGGACCGAAGCACGAACTCGCCCGACAGGCGCGCCGCGTCATAGATGCGTCGGGCCAACGCCGTGTCAGCGGGTCCATCACGCATCGGTTGGCAGAGTAGAGAAGCGGCGTGCGGACCGTGTACGTCCGTGCTCCGCGGCGGTGCTCGTGAAGGATCAGAGTTGTCATCGGGGTCGTGTTCTAGCCTCGGGTCATGACCTCGTTCTTCGATCGTCTCGCGGACGGGCATGTGCTGCTCACGGACGGCGCCACCGGAACCAATTTCCAGGACATGGGTCTCCCGCCGGGTGTGGGCCCCGAGGAATGGGTGTTCGATGCCCCGGACCGGGTGAGGGAGCTGCACCACCGGTTCGCCGAGGCAGGATCGGAGCTCTTCCTCACCTGCAGCTTCGGGGCCAGCTCTGTCCGGCTGGCCGATGGGCCGCTTGCCGGCCGAGCCAAGGAGCTCAACGTCAGGGCCGCCGAGTTGGCCAGGGAGGTCGTAGGCGCGGATGGGATTGTCGGGGGCACGATGGGGCCCACTGGTCAGCTCGTAGAGCCATACGGGCCCCTCACCCGCGAGCTGTGCCAGGCGACCTACGCTGAACAGGCGCAGGCCCTGGGGGAGGGTGGCGTTGACGTGCTGGTGCTGGAGACGTTCTTCGCGCTCGAGGAGGCGTTGTGGGCGGTGGAGGGAATCGGCACCATGACCGACCTCCCGCTGATCATCTCATTCAGCTTCGACCAGGGAACACGGACGATGATGGGGATCAGCCCCGCCGATGTGGTGGCCGCATTCGAGCCGTTGGGCGTGGCGGCAATCGGCGCCAACTGCGGCCGATCGCTGGAGGACAGCGACATCGTCGTCGGTGAGTTCCTGCAGGCGACGAGCCTTCCCGTTTGGGTCAAGCCCAACGCGGGGGTGCCACAGGTGGTCGGCGACACTGTGCTTTACCCGGCAGACCCAGCGACACTCGCGGGCCACATTGCCGACTACGCGAGACAAGGTGCCAGGATCGTCGGCGGCTGCTGCGGGACCACCCCGGAGCACATCGCGGCGATCGCGAGGAGACTTTCCCGGTAGACCCCGGTCACTCAGCGGCGAGGGCCCGGGATCAAGCCCGCCTCAGCGGGCTGATCCTGTATCGGGGAGACAGGACGCGAAGCCTGTAGGCACAGGCGATCCGAGCCGCTGTGGTGGGGCCATGGCGGGTTCGTGGAGGCCGAATCGAGGGCTGAGGGGGCGGCTGTATCCTTGCCGCTGTGCCATCGATCCCCGCAGACATCGCGAACAATCCGCTGATCGTGGTGACCAACCCGGAGGAGGACTGCTCCCCGGTTGCGTTGCAGAAGTTCCTCGACGAGTTGTTCGATGGCCCGGAGCCTGAGATCGAGAGTCTCGACGCGGCCGAGGCCATCCGGGCCGAGCGGGTCGACGCTCAGCCTTGAGTCTCGTCGTCATCGATGCCTCGGCTGGCGTCGAGATCGTCGCCCGCACCCGGCGGGGGCTTGCCCTGAGGCGCTTCCTTGTTCCGGGCTCCGAACTGTGGGTTCCACACCATTTCTATGCCGAGGTGCTCGCCGGGCTCAGACGTCTCACGGTGTTTGACAGCAAGCTGACGGACTCACAGGCGACCGTGGCGATCTCACGGCTCAGCGGTTGGCATCTGCATCAGGTCGCTGTCGCGCCGCTGCTGTCGGCGGCATGGCGATATCGCCACAACCTCACAGCGGGGGATGCTCTGTATGTCGCGCTCGCCGATCAACTCCCCGCGAGCCCGCTTACTGACGACCACAGGCTGGCCGACTCGCCTGCTGTCCCATCGCACGTCCAGATCTTGCGATTGCCTGTTCGATAGCGATCGAGCATCACGCGTGGCGAGTTGTGGTTTCGCCGACTCCAAGCGCACTTGGAGAATTCCCGGAGTCCCTCCGAGTCGCCAAACCACATTAGTCGGGGAGACAGGATTTGAACCTGCGACCGCCCGGCCCCCAGCCGGGTGCGCTACCAGACTGCGCCACTCCCCGTGGTCCGGCGATCATAGCCAGCGAGCCGCGCCGACGTGGACCGACCACCCGCCGGCCTCCGCGCCTCGCCGTGTTCCCCTGCGCCCGCGCGCACGATACATTTCGTGATGCTCCGAAAAGGAGTCAAGGCCGAGACGGGGACGGCCGATAGAAGAGCCAATGGTTGGGGAACCAGATCGCGTGCGTCGGACCGGTCGTGGCCGCAGGGGGAGCCGCGACCGTCTCGCTGCCCTCATCCGCGAGGAGTCGGGGCAGTCGCTGATCCTCATCG
The DNA here is from genome assembly GCA_027451345.1 of Solirubrobacterales bacterium. Classification (GTDB taxonomy): domain Bacteria; phylum Actinomycetota; class Thermoleophilia; order Solirubrobacterales; family Solirubrobacteraceae; genus Palsa-465. Next base: position 25,972 of record DAIDJO010000077.1, on the reverse strand, counting down.
TGCTCGCGATGACCCTGATCCTCGCGCTGGCGGCGTTCTCGATCGACGTCGCGCTCTGGCAGACCAAGCGCCACCAGGCCCAGGTGGCCGCCGACGCCGCGGCGCTGGCCGCCGCGAACTGTCTGGCGACCCGCGCCTGCACGAGCACCACGAGCGGCGGCGATGCCTACACCAAGGCGACCACGTACGCCGCGGCCAACGGCGTGCCCGCCAGCAGCGTGACGATCGCCAACAATCAGGTCACCGTGGCCACGCAGACCCCGGCGCCCGATGCCTTCGCCGGCATCTTCAACGTTCACCCCACCGCCGGCGCTCGGGCTGTCGCCTCGTACACCGACGGTGTGATCGCTCCGAGTTCGGTCTATGGGGCCGACTGTACGAATGCGACGAATCCGCCGAACGTCACCAGCTGCTCGCCGAGCTGCGCAAACCGAGGTGTCACGATCAACTCTCAGGGCAAGACGAACATCAACGGTGCGATCGAATCAGGTGGTTCGGTCTCCGTCGATATCGCGGGCACCGACTCGATCGGCCCGGTCCAGTACGGACACGGCTGCCCGAACAGCGACAACCACGTCTCGGTGAAGGGCAACGCGTCGATCGCGAACGGGCCAGGTCAGGCGGCCGCCGCGACGTCGTATCCGACGACGTACAGCGGAGTCTGGACGAGCGCGTCGCAGAACGAGTGCAGCGCCTCCTCGATCTACACCGCCCGCACCTACCCGGGGAGCGGGAACATCACCGTCAGCGGCGGGAGCGCCATGATCCCTTCGACGATCACGCTGAGCGGTAACAGCAGCAGCTTCGGTGACCCATCCGTGCCGGTCGTCATGTGCGCCAGTACGAGCATCACCATCGCCGGACAGAAGGCGACGCTGAACGACATCACGCTCGTGGCGCCGAACATCACGCTCGACAGCAGCAACAAGTCGACGAGCACCAACAACTTCACGATCACCCCCGACCCGAACGCCGTGCCGGATGGGGGCGGCAGCCCTGCCGTCGCGCTGTACGACACGAGCGGGGCCACCCTGGACTTGGGCAAGAACGATGTGACCATCAACGGGGCCGTCTATGCGCCGCTGGCCCAGATCCTCGAGCAGGGCAACAACGGCGGCTCCGCCCTGCTCGAGGGCAACACCGTGACGATCGACGGCAACAACAGCGCTGACGGGCCTTCCACGACTCTGACCGCCTTCAGCGGGAGCGACTCCCTGACGCAGTGACGCGTTCGGCGCGTCCGGGAGGGCGGCCGCGGGAGCTGTGCCAGAGCGGATCGGCTGCCGATAGAACGGCTATGACGACTCAGCAGGACCAGTGCGCGCACGCCGGTGAGGCGTCCCGCTACGTGCTCGGTGGTCTCCACGGCCGTCGCCTCGAGAGCTTCCTGCGCCACGTGCGCCACTGCGAGGAGTGCGCGGAGGAGGTCAACCTGCTCCAGCAGGTCGCGCTCGCCACGCCCGTGCTCGGAACCGCGCATCTGCCCCCCGACGAGGAGAGCGGTCGCGCACCCCGCGCTCCCACTCCGCGGCTGCGCCTGGCCGCCGCCAACGCGCGCGCCGCTCGGCTCGCCGCCGAGGCGGCGGCGGCCGACGGCACTCGCCGCGCGCCCCTCGACCCTCCTCCGCGCCCCGTCCTGCGCCGCATCGAGGGGGGGAGGGGCGGGTCGCCTGACCGGCGCTCGCACGCTCCGGCGCCGCCCGCCTGGTTCGCCGGCCGGCGCCTGCTGAGGACTCCCATGCCGCGCCCGGCCATGGTCAGCCTGATGGCGCTCGGCATCCTCGCCGTCGCCACCGTGGCGATGTCCGGCCGGGCCGCGGCCGTGCGCTTCGCGCGCATCCAGGCCGGGTGGGCTGGGGGGGGAGCCGCGGTGAAGCTCGTCGGCGACCGGCTCGAACTGCTCGTCGAGAACATGCCCCGGCCGGCGCGCGGAGCGGGATATCAGGTCTGGGTGCTGCGCCGCGGCGCCCGGCGACTCACGCCCACCTCCGCCTGGGTGCGGCTCAACCGGCTCGGTCAGGCCGGCGTGACCGTTCCCGGCGACGTTCGCGCCTGGACCGCGGTCGCGGTCTACGTCGAGCCGGTGTCCGGACCGGACACCACTCGCAGCGGCGCGGTGATCGTCGGCGACCTTCGCCGCCTGCGCTGATCGGTGCGGCGAGCGCGCCGCCGCGACCGGCGCCCGACGCGGCAGACGGGCGGTGCCCGCCGTTCACGGGCGGGTGACTTCCGCATGCCGCAGACGGTTTATGCTGGAAGTTGCGTGACTCAAGCGACAAAAGATCGGCTCGAAGCGAGGTAACCCATTGACTGTGACCGGCGACCGCCTCTCCCTCGACGATCTCTGCATCGACACCATCCGCACGCTGTCGATGGACGCCGTTCAGAAGGCGAACTCCGGGCACCCGGGGACGCCGATGGCGCTCGCGCCGGTCGCCTACACGCTCTTCACCCGCACGATGCGCCACAACCCGCGCGAGGAGCACTGGCCCGACCGCGACCGCTTCGTGCTCTCGGCGGGGCACGCCTCGATGCTGCTCTACTCGACGCTGTACCTGAGCGGCTACGACATCTCGCTCGATGACCTCAAGGCGTTTCGCCAGCTGCACTCGAAGACCCCGGGCCATCCGGAGTTCCGCGAGGTGCCGGGTGTCGAGGTGACGACCGGGCCGCTCGGCCAGGGCATCAGCCATGCCGTCGGGTTCGCGCTCGCCGAGCGGATGCTCGCGACGCGCTTCAACCGCCCGGGCCATGAGGTCGTCAACCACTTCACCTACGTGATCGCCTCCGACGGGGACATCGAGGAGGGCATCAGCAGCGAGGCGAGCTCGCTGGCCGGGCATCTCGGACTCGGCAAGCTGATCGTCTTCTACGACCGCAACCACATCTCGATCGAGGGTGACACCGCCATCGCGCTGAGCGAGGACACGCCGCTGCGCTACGCCGCCTACGACTGGGACGTTCAGGACATCGGCGAGGACGTCTCGATCGCGCGGCTCGAGGAGGCGCTCGCCACGGCGCAGGGCGTCACCGACAAGCCGAGCCTCATCGTGATGCGCACCCACATCGCGTTCGGGGCGCCGAACAAGCAGGACACGGCTGGGGCGCACGGCAGCCCGCTCGGCGAGGAGGAGATCCGCGCGGCCAAGCGCTTCTACCGCTTCCCGAGCGAGGAACCGTTCTTCGTGCCCGAGGAGGCGCTCGAGCACTTCCGCACGACGATCGAGCGGGGCGCCGCGCAGCAGCGCGAATGGGACGAGCGGTTTGCGCGCTACCGCGCCGACTTCCCGGAGCTCGCCGCCGAGTTCGAGCGCATCACCAACAACCGGCGGCCGGAGAACTGGGACGCCAGGGTGCCCCGCTTCGACGCCGACGCCAAGGGCATGGCGACCCGCAAGTCCTCCGAGGCGGTCCTGCAGTGGGCCGCCCTTGAGGTGCCGGAGCTGATCGGCGGTTCCGCCGACCTGGCGCCGAGCACGCTGACGCTGATCGACGAGGCCGACAGCGTCGACACACGCCGGTTCGACGGCCGCAACCTCCACTTCGGCATCCGCGAGCACGCGATGGGCGCCGTCGTCAACGGCCTGACGCTGCACAACTTCCGCGCCTACGGAGCGACGTTCCTCACCTTCAGCGACTACATGAAGGGAGCGATCCGGCTGGCGGCGCTGATGCGGCTGCCGTCGATCTTCGTGTTCACGCACGACTCGATCGGCCTGGGGGAGGACGGCCCGACCCATCAGCCGATCGAGCACCTCGCACACCTGCGGGCCACGCCGAACGTCTCGGTGATCCGGCCGGGCGACGCGAACGAGACGGCGCTCGCGTGGCGCCACGCGATCAACGCCACCGACCATCCGATCGCGATGATCCTCTCCCGCCAGAACGTGCCGACGCTCGATCCGGCGAGCGTGCCGGACGACGCCGTCGAGCGCGGCGCGTACGTGCTGCGCGACGTGGACGACCCCCAGGTGATCCTGATCGGGACGGGCAGCGAGGTCCAGGTGGCGGTCGCCGCCGCCGAGCTCCTGCAGAGCGACGGCATCCGAGCGCGGGTCGTGAGCATGCCGTGCTGGGACCACTTCCAGAACCAGGACCAGGCCTACATCGACGCGGTCCTGCCCCCGCACGTGCGGGCGCGGGTGTCGGTCGAGGCGGCGAGCACGTTCGGCTGGTCGCGCTGGGTCGGCGACCTGGGGGAGGCGGTCGGGATGCGGGGATTCGGCGCCTCAGCGCCGGCGGCCGCTCTGTACGAGCACTTCGGCATCACCGGTGAGGCCGTGGCCGAAGCCGCACGGCGTTCGCTGAGCCGAGCGCAGTCCAACTGACGAGGGAACGGGATGATGAGCACCATGACCGATGTGAACCCGAACCTGCAGGCGCTCACCGAGGCGGGCGTCAGCGTGTGGCTCGACCAACTCGGGCGCTCGCTCGTCGCGGGTGGCGAGCTGGAGCGGATGGTCGAGCACCTGAGCCTCCGCGGTGTCACCTCGAACCCATCGATCTTCGAGAAGTCGATCCTGGGCACCTCCGACTACGACGGTGCGATCGCGGAGCTCGCTCGCGCCGGTCGCAGCGCCCAGGAGATCTACGACACCCTCTCGATCGCCGACGTTCAGGCGGCCTGTGACGTTCTGGCCCCGGTGCACGAGCGCAGCGGCGGGCGCGACGGCTTCGTCTCACTCGAGGTCGCTCCCGACCTCGCCCGTGACACGGCCGGCACGCTCGCGTCGGCGCGCCGGTACTGGGAGGCGGTCAACCGTCCCAACGTCATGATCAAGATCCCCGGCACTCCCGAGGGCGTCGACGCGATCGAGGAGGCCATCTACGACGGCATCAACGTCAACGTCACGCTGCTCTTCTCGGTGGAGTCCTACGAGGCGGTCGCCCGCGCCTATCTGCGTGGGCTCGAGCGCCGCCACGCGGCGGGCCGCTCCCTCGATGTCAACTCGGTCGCCTCGTTCTTCGTCTCGCGCGTCGACACCCTCGTCGACAAGCAGCTCGACGCGATCGGCGGCCCCGACGCCGAGCGCCTGCGCGGCACCGCCGCCCTCGCCAACGCCCGCGCCGCGTATGCCCGCTTCCAGCAGCTCTTCAGCGGCTCGGACTGGGATCGGCTGGCCGCCGCCGGCGCCGCCGTGCAGCGCCCCCTGTGGGCCTCGACCGGCGTGAAGAACCCCGCCTACCCCGACACGCTCTACGTCGATCAGCTGGTTGCGCCGCACACCGTCAACACGATGCCGCTCCCGACTCTCGAGGCGGTGGCCGATCACGGGACCGTGCCCGGGATCACCGCGCAGATCGACCCCACCGCCGAGCTGAACGCCCTGCAGGCGGTCGGGATCGACATGACCGCGGTCACCGATCAGCTGTTGCGCGAGGGGATCGAGCTCTTCGAGCAGGCGATGCGCTCCCTGCTTGACGGCATCGACCAGGCTCGCGCCCAGGCCGCCGCATCCGCGGCCGTGCCGACGATCGAGGCGAGCCTCCCGACCGACTTCGACACCTCCGAGTCCGACCGCATCGAGCGGGCCGTCGACGAGCAGGTGGCCCGGCGCGTCTGGGACCGCGACCCGTCGCTCTGGGGCGGTCCGGGCGTGCCGGAGATCGAGGACCGCCTCGGCTGGCTCGACGTCGCCGACACGATGCGCGACCGCATCGCCGACCTCACCGCGCTCCGCGACGAGCTCACCGGTGCCGGCTACACCGACGCGGTGCTGCTCGGCATGGGCGGCTCCTCGCTCGGCCCGGAGGTGATCCGTCGTTCGTTCGGAGATGTGGCCGGCGCGCTGCGCCTCCAGGTGCTCGACTCGACGCATCCGGACGCCATCGCGGCGGTCGAAGCATCGGTCGACCTCGAACGGACCGTCTTCATCGTCTCCTCCAAGTCCGGCGGTACGATCGAGACGCTCTCGCACTACCACTACTTCCGGGCGAAGGCGAAGCCCGAGCAGTTCATCGTGGTCACCGACCCGGGCAGCCCGCTGGCTGCCCGGGCGGAGGCGGACGGGCTCAGAAGGACGTTCCTGAATCCGAGCGACATCGGCGGCCGCTACTCCGTGCTCTCGTACTTCGGGCTTGTCCCGGCGGCGCTCGCCGGCGTTCCGCTCGACGAGCTGCTCGCCTCCGCGCAGGCGGGCGAGCGGGCGTGCGCGCCGGCGACGCCCCCTGACGACAACCCGGGGCTCTGGCTCGGCGCGACGATCGGGGAGTTCGCCCTGCGTGGGCGCGACAAGCTGACGTTCGTCGTCTCGGCGCCGATCGACAGCTTCGGGTTGTGGGTCGAGCAGCTCGTGGCCGAATCGACCGGCAAGCGGGGCCGTGGCATCCTGCCGGTGGCCGACGAGCCCCTCGGCGACCCGGGTGCCTACGGCGATGACCGCGTCTTCGTCTACCTGCGCAACTCCGCGAGGCCGGACGAGCGGCTCGACCGCTTCATCGACGGCCTGACCGATGCCGGGCAGCCGACGCTCACGCTCGAGAGCGGTGACGGCATCGACCTCGGGCGCCTGTTCTTCATCGCCGAGTTCGCCGTCGCGGTCTCGGGCTGGGCGCTTGAGATCAACCCGTTCGATCAGCCGAACGTCCAGGAGGCCAAGGACAACACCAACCGCGTGCTCGAGTCGGGGTCGCTGCCCCACATCGAGCCGGCCGACGACGCCGCGCTGCGCGCGCTGCTCGGTGTGCGGCCGCCGCACTACGTGGCGATCCTCGGGTATCTGCCCACGGCCGGCCCCGACAACGCCGGCATCGACGAGGCGATCAGTGAGCTGCGCGCCCTGATCCGCGACCGGACCGGCATGGCGACGACCTGGGGGTACGGGCCCCGCTTCCAGCATTCGACCGGCCAGGAGCACAGCGGCGGCGCGCCGCACGGGCGGTTCCTGCAACTCGTCAACGTGGCGGGGGCGCGGCTCGATATCCCGGGAGCGGGCTACGACTTCAACACGCTGATTGACGCGGCGTCGGCCGGGAATCTCCAGACGCTCAGGTCGCATGGCCTGGCGGCGGAGCGGGTCGTGCTGGACGGCAACCCGGCCGAGGCGATCCGCTCGCTCACGGCGCGGATCGGGGCCCTGCTCTAGTGGTTGCGCTCGACGTCGAGGCCGGGCTCGACAGCAACCCGCTCGTCACCGGGCTGGAGCGTCAGCCCGTCCGCTCGACCGCGGTCGTCATCTTTGGCGCGATGGGGGACCTGGCCAGCCGCAAGCTGCTGCCGGGGATCTACAACCTCGCGCACGAGGGCGGGCTGCCCGAGCGGATCGCCCTCATCGGCGTCTCGCGCAGCAGCATGACCGACGAGGAGTTCCGGGCCTCCGCCCGCGAGTCGATCGATCGTTTCTCCCGGCGGCGGCCGGACCCGGACGTGCTCGAGGGCCTGCTCGCGAACTTCTCCTACGTCGCCGGCTCCTTCGACGATGACGGCCTCTACGTGCGCCTCCGGGATGCGCTGGGGACGCTCGACACCGGCCTCGGCACGCCGCTGAATCGCATCTTCTATCTGTCGACCGCCCCGGAGTTCTTCCCGGTGATCACCGGGCATCTGGGGGCGGCCGGCCTGAACGAGACCGACGAGGCGGATGTTCGGGTGGTCGTCGAGAAGCCGATCGGGTACGACCTCGCGTCGGCGCGCGCCCAGAACGACGCCGTGCTCGAGTACTTCGACGAGTCGCAGGTCTTCCGCATCGACCACTATCTGGGCAAGGAGACGGTGCAGAACCTGATGGCGCTGCGCTTCGCCAACGCCCTGTTCGAGCCCGTCTGGAACCGCAACTTCATCGACAACGTCCAGATCACGGCGGCCGAGGACATCGGGATCGGTACTCGCGCGGGGTACTACGAGGGGGCCGGGGCCCTCCGTGACCTGGTGCAGAACCACATGCTCCAGCTCCTCGCGCTGCTCGCCATGGAGCCACCCACCGCATTCGAGGCCAACCGTCTGCGCGACGAGAAGGTCAAGGTGCTCGAGGCGATCGCGCCGCCCGCGCCCGAGGAGGTCGCGGCGATGGCGGTCCGCGCCCAATACGGCGAGGGGATCGTCGCCGGCGCCGAGTCCGTCGGCTACCGCGAGGAGCCCGGCGTGGCCGAGGACTCGCGCACCGAGACCTACGTCGCGCTGCGCCTGTTCATCAACAACTGGCGCTGGGCCGGGGTTCCGTTCTACCTGCGCACCGGCAAGCGCATGGCGCGCAAGCTCACCGAGATCGCCGTGACGCTGCGACCGGTGCCCCACATCGCCTTTCAGGGGCCGGATTCCGACGGCGTGCAGCCCAATCAGATCATCCTGACGCTGCAGCCGGACGAGGCCGTGTCGGTCTCGCTCGGCGCCAAGGTGCCGGGGACGAAGATGCAGATCCGCCCCGTCAACATGGAGTTCCACTACGGGACGTCATTTCTCTCGGAGTCCCCGGAGGCGTACGAGCGGCTGATCCTCGACGTGATGCGCGGCGACGCGACGCTGTTCACGCGCAACGACGAGGTCGAGGCGCTGTGGCGGATCATCGACCCGATCCTCGCCGCCTGGGCGCAGGACACCGAGACCCCGATTCCCGAGTACCCGGCCGGCTCCGCCGGGCCGAGCGAGGCTGACGCGCTGCTCGACGGGCGCAGCTGGCGCCGTCTGTGATGAGTGAGGCACGCTGGGCTGAGAGCGACACGAGCCCCGAGCGGATCGAGGCGGCGCTGCGGGAGCTCCTCCGTGAGCGGCACGCCGAGAACGATGCGCTCGTCCCGGCGCGGGTCCTCAATCTGATCGTCATCGCCGACCGTGAATGGCGGGGTGAGGTCGTCAACCGGCTGGAGCGGGTCGGGCGATACCACCCGTCGCGCACGATCCTCTGCACGATCGAGGACGATCGCCGCACGATCGACGGCTACGCCCGCGTGAGCGGGGACGTGTCCGCCACCGGCGGCGTCGGCGTCCTGCGCGAGTCGGTCGAGATCGCCCTCGGGGCCGTCCACACCGGTCGGATCGACACGATCATCGACCCGATCCTCATCTCGGAGCTCCCCACGGTCGTGTGGTCGCCGCACAACCGTGATGAGGCGGTGGAGGCGCTCCTGCCCCTGGCCGACGTGATCCTCATCGACACCGACGATCCGGTCTTCTTCGACGGCCCCGGCGCGGCGCTCGCCCGGGCGGCCGACCTGCTCGAGTCGAACGTGGACATCGTCGATCTCGCCTGGCTGCGCACGATCGCCTGGCGGGAGCGGCTGGCCGGAAGCTTCTCCGATCCGGCCCGCGCCGGGCTGCTCGACGGCCTGCGGCGGATCTACGTGCGGCATCACCACGGGTCGATCGTCTCGGCCCTGCTGCTCACCGGGTGGCTTGCCTCCAGGCTCGGCTGGCTGCCCACCGCGCTCGAGCCGGCGGCGGGCGGCGTTCGCCGGGCGACGGCGGCCCGCGCGGGCGGAGGTGCCTCGATCGGCATCGAGTTTCACCCGGTCGCCCAGGCCATTCGCGGGCTCGCCGGGGTCACCGTCAGCGGCAGCGCGGGGTTCTCGCTCTCGCTCGAGCGTGCGCCGGGGGGCCTCATCGCCCGCGAGCAGCGCGCCGGGGCCACGCCGCGGGAGTGGCAGCTGTTCGGCGCCTCCCGCGGTGAGGACGGGATTCTCGGCGAGGGTGTGCGGCAGGCACTGATCCGGGATCACGTCTACGGTCCCGCCCTACAAGCAGCGAGGAGCTTCAGCCAATGAGCATTGACATCCAGGTCGTGGACGATCCGGCGAGCGCGTGCGCCGAGGCCCTGAGCAGCGCGGCGGCCACCGGTGAGCACATCGTGCTCACCGGTGGGTCATCGCCCAAACGGGCCTACGAGCTGGCGGCCGCTGAGCACGCGTCGTCCTGGCGCGGCGCGCGGCTCTGGTTCTCAGACGACCGCTGCGTCGGGCCCGACGACGATCGCTCGAACTTCAAGATGGTCAGGGAGTCGCTCCTCGAGCCCCTCTCGCGGGCGGGAACGGACGTCGAGTTCTGCCGGCGCATCCTGGGTGAGCGCGGCCATGAGGAGGCGGCCCTCGAGTATGAGCGTGAGCTCGAGCACGTCGGCGGTGGCCCCGGCGCGATCCGCTTCGAGCTCGTGCTGCTCGGGGTCGGGCCGGACGGCCACATCTGCTCGATGTTCCCCGGTCAGGAGTCGCTGTCGGAGCGCTCGCGGTTCGCCGTCGGCGTGCCGGAGGCCGGGCTCGAGCCGTTCGTTCCGCGCGTCACGCTGACCTTCGCCGCGCTCGGGCACGCCAAGCGCGTGCTCGTCCTGGCCACGGGGGAGAACAAGGCCGATGCCATCGCGGCCGCCTTTGCCGACGACGCACCGCGGACGCCCGATGTCCCGGCCTCGCTGCTGGTCGAGCTCGTGGAGGACATCGTCGTGCTTCTCGATGAGGCGGCCGCCTCCCGTCTATGAGGAACGTCGTCGGAGTCGATGTCGGCGGCACGAAGGTCGCCGCGACGCTGCTCGGCCCGCGGGGAATGGGGGAGCACGTCCAGCAGCCGACCCGGCTGCAGAGCGGCGAGGAGCTGATCGATCAGCTGGTCGAGGTGGTCGCCGCGGCGGCCGAGGGCGCGGCCTACGACGCGGTGGGCATCGGCGTCCCGTCGATCGTGCGGTTCGAGACGGGGGAGATCGCCGCCTCGACGAACATTCCGCTGCGCGGCGTGCCGCTGCGTCGGGTGCTCGGCGAGCGCCTTGGTGTGCCGGTCTTCGTCGACAACGATGCGACGGTGGCCGCGCTCGCCGAGGCGCACGACGACCAGCTGGCTCCAGCCTCCCGCAACCTCGTGATGATCACGGTCGGCACCGGCATCGGCGGCGGCGTGGTGATCGACGGGCGCATCTTCCGCGGAGGCAGCGGTGGGGCGGGTGAGCTCGGCATGACGCTCATCGGCCTGGCCTGCGAGCCCGACGTGCAGCCGTCGGGCGACCATTTCCCGCAGCCCGGGTCGCTCGAGGCGCTCGCCGCGGGCACGGCGCTCGACCGCTTCGCCCGCGCGGCGGCGGTCTCGGCCCCTGACTCCGTCCTCGGCCGGCTGGCCGCGTCGGGGCACCAGATCGTCGGCGCCGACGCCGTCGCCGCCGCCGGGGCGGGCGACGCCACGGCCATGGCGGCCGTGCGGCGCTGGGCGCACGCGCTCGGGGTCGGCATCGCCAACGCGATCAACACCTTCGACCCCGACGAGGTTGTCATCGGCGGCGGCGGAGCCACCGCGGGCGCGCTGTTGCTCGATGCCGCCGCCGCGTTCGCTATGGGCTATGTGCATCCCGGCCTGCAGGGACGCGCTCGGATCCGCCTGGCCCGCTGGGGCGCGACGGCGGGGGTGCTCGGCGCGGCGCTCCTCGCCGTCCACGAGTTGGAGCGTGTGCCGACGTGAGCGAGCCGCAGCTCGTGGTGGTGCGCCACGGTGACACGGAGTGGAGCCAGAACGGCCGCCATACGAGCCACACCGACCTGCCGCTGCTGCCGACCGGAATCGAGCGGGCTCGGGCGCTCGAGCCGTTGCTCGCCCGGCTCACCTTCGCGCGGGTCCTGTCGAGCCCGCTGCAGCGGGCGCGACAAACGGCGCAGCTCGCCGGGTACGGCGCGGTCGTCGAGCTGATCCCCGACCTTGTCGAGTGGGATTACGGGGAGTACGAGGGCATCACCACGGAGGCGATCCGGGAACGGCGGCCCGGCTGGAACCTCTGGACGGACGGGGCGCCCGGGGGCGAGTCACCGGAGGCCGTCGCCCAGCGCGCCGACCGGGTGATCACCGAGGCCACCGGCGCGGGCGGCGACGTCCTGATCTTCGCCCACGGTCACATCCTCCGGGTCCTGGCCGCCCGCTGGATCGGCCAACCGGCCGTGGCCGGGGAGCGCCTGCGTCTCGACCCGGCCACGATCTCGGTTCTCGGCCACGAGCACGCCTACCGGGTCATCCAAACCTGGAATGCGCCGGGGGGCTGACGGAGGGGTCGGGTTCGGGCGGAGCGCCCGTGGGCCTCACGCCGACCGCGAGCCCGAACGGCGGCGACGGAAGTTCGCCACGCGACGACCCCGCATCTCGCGCGGCATCATCAGGTTCTCCTGCAGGGGCGCCTGCGAGGGATGAACCGGGCCGCCCGAGGCCCGCTTGCTCCGCCGGTCGCTGGAGATCGCCCAGGTGAGCACGCCGGCGAGCAGTACGGCCGCCACCGCCATCAGCACAACGTTGAGTGCGATCATCTTCGGCCTCCTGAGAAGGTGGGACGGGAGGCTGTCGCGCCGACAGCCGGTCCTGGCTGGGGTACCCGTGCTTCTCGCTCCGGACACCTGGGGGAGGCTCCAAGCCCCCGTTCGCTCGGGTCGCGGTGAACCGAGCGTGACGCTCAGCCGTTCCGCGTCACGCGCTCATGACGCCGGGGTCGACGCGTCGCCCGATTGCCACGCCTCCGGCGAGAGCCCGTCGGCGACCGGCAGGTGCAGCGAGAACACGGAGCCGCGCGGGCCGCTCTGCACCGAGCAGTGGCCTCCGTGGTGCGCGGCGACCGCCTCGACGATGGCGAGCCCGAGCCCGACGCCCCCGGTCGCACGGGTGCGCGCCGCGTCGGCACGCCCGAAGCGGGCGAAGATCCGACCGATCGCCTCACGCGAGATTCCGATCCCCTCGTCCTCGACCTCGATGACCACGTGGCCGCCGTCTCCGCCCCAGCGCGCGCGCAGCTCGATCGCCGAGTGCTCCTCCGAGTACTTCACCGCGTTGTCGAGCAGCGCGTCGAGCGCCGTGCGGAGGCGATCCGGGTCGGCGAGCACCGGCCCTCCCACGGTCGGGCCGAGCCGCCAGGTGCGCGGCGCGACCTCGCACCAGCGCATGAAGACGTCCTCCAGGAACGGCTCGAGCTCGATGGCCTCGCGTCGCAGGAAGTCCGGCTGCCCGACGGTGGCCAGCAGAAGCAGCTGTCCGAGGATCGAGTCGATGCGGCGCAGCTCGTCGAGCGCGACCTCGATGTCGTGTCGGCCGTCGGCCCGCAGGAGCTCGAGGTGCCCACGGGCGATCGTCACAGGCGTCTTCAGCTCGTGGGAGGCGTCGTGGATGAAGCGCTCCTGCCGCTCGAGCGCGTCATGGAGCTCTGCGGCCTGACGCTCGCTCGCCCGGAGCGCGTCGACCCGCGCCCTGGCCTGCCACACCATCACCATGAACAGCATCGCCATCAGCGGGACCTTGAGGAGCAGCTTCCAACCCTCGTGCTGTGTGAGCACGGCGGGCAGGACGCCGGCGGCGCTCGTCGCGGTGACGAGCAGCAGCACCAGCAGGGTCGTCCGCATGTCCCAGACGCGCCACCCGTAGACGAGCGCGAGCGAGGTCCACAGCAGATAGAACGGCAGCGCCTGCCACGACGGCCAGACGGCCATCGTCACGACGCAGGCGAGCGCGAACCCGGCCCAGCCGAGGTCCGAGGCGAGCCGGCGGTCGAGGACGGGGCGCTGCCGCGCCTCGAGTTCAGGCGGCGATGCGGTAACCGACATTGCGGACCGTCTCGATCGGACCGTTTGACCCCAGTCGGCGGCGGATGCGGCGCACGCAGACGTCCACCACGTTCGACCTCGGGTCGAAGTCGTAGCCCCACACCTCGGAGAGCAGACGCTCGCGGCTCACCACCTCGCCGACGTGGGTGAGCAGGTAACGCAGCAGCTTGAACTCCCGGTCCGAGAGGTCCACGACCTGATCTCCGAGCTGTGCCTGGCGCGTGGTCTGGTTGAGGGACAGGCCCCCGACGGAGATCACCAGCGAGCGGTCGAGCTCGTGGGCCCGGCGCAGGTGCACGCGCGCTCGTGCCAGCAGCTCGTCGAGCGAGAACGGCTTGGCGACGTAGTCGACCGCGCCGAGCTCGAATCCGCGCAGGCGGGTGGCCAGGTCGGCCCGTGCCGAGAGGATCAGGACCGGCAGGTCGGGCTGGTGGGCCCGGATCTCCGCCATCACCTCGAGGCCGTTGCGGCCGGGCAGGAGCAGATCGAGCACGACGAGGTCATGGTCTCCGGAGATCGCTTCCCGAACGCCGGTGTTCCCGTCGCTGGCCGCGGTGGCGGTGAATCCCTCGGCCCGAAACGCGCGGGTCAGGAAGTCACGAATCCGAGGTTCGTCCTCGATGATGAGAATTCTCATAGGTGCGCGTTGCCGTCGTCATCCGTGCCGCGTTCCGCGTGCCCCGCACCCGAGGTCCCTCGGACGCAGGGTCCCCATGCGCACTCCACAGCCCTCGTGGCAGACATTACAGGTTGATGACAGGTTTGTCATCAGATCCTCCCCTGTCGTCGGCCTAAACCTATATAAACGCGGTCACCGATGGCAAGACGAACTGTACTTACCCTCTCGGCCACGCTCCTCGTGATCGCGGCCATAGCGGCCTACGTATTCCTGTACCTGACCAACGTGCCCGGTTCGGCCACGGCGGCTCAGACGGCGAACGGGGCTCAGCTCAATCTCGCGACGGTGCCCGCCGCCGCCACCAACGACCCGCATCCCACCTGGGTCTCGTACTACGTGACCAACGGCCAGGGTACGGGCTGGCAGCACGACACGACCTTCGTCGTGCCGGCTCACTCGCTCGTCCACGTGACGATCCGTCAGTACGACAGCAGCTCGGGCCTGCGCAACCCGTTCATCTCGCAGGCGACCGGCACTGTCGGCGGGACGTTCACGCTCGACGGCAAGACGATGCAGGCGATCAATCCCGACCTCGCGTCGCACGTGTTCGCCATTCCCCAGCTCGGCGTCTCGGTCCCGCTCGCCGGGATCCCCGACAACGCCAAGAACGCCTGCGGCAATGCGCCGTGCGATCCGAGCACCACCGCCCACACCACCACAACCTTCACGTTCCGGACTGGCGCCAAGGGCCTGTACCGCTGGCAGTGCTTCGTTCCGTGCGGAGCCGGCTATGTGCTCGACTTCGGCGGCCCGATGCAGACGGTCGGGTACATGGACGGCTTCCTGAAGGTGGTCTGAGATGAATACCGCAGACCACACTCCCCACTTCCGACGTGTCGCGCTGCTCTGGCTGATCGCGACGGCGATCCTCACCCCGATCGTCATCTTCGTGTTCGGTCCGGGGCTGCCCCCGGGCAACGGCTCGGCGCAGGCGGCCGGCCAGGTGACGGACAACACCGTGCTGCTGGCGCTCTCGGTGCCGGTCGCCATGGCGGTGCTCGTCACCCTCGGCTATGAGATCTGGGCGTTCCGCGAGCGCGACCTCACCGGGCCGGTGTTGGACGGGCCCGCCATCACCGGCAACTCGAGCGTCCAGATGTGGTGGCTCATCATCACCACATCGCTCGTGCTCTTCCTCGCTGGCTTCGGCTCCGTCCGGCTCCTCGAGGACGGCTCGGGCGGCGGCCAGGGGCCCTCACCGCTCGTGAACCCCGCGGGCTATAAGCACGCGTTGCAGGTTCAGGTGCTCGCGCAGCAGTGGAACTTCACCTACCGCTATCCGGGATACGGTGGAGTCGAGACCCCCATGCTCGAGCTCCCGGCGAACACGCTCGTCGAGTTCCACGTCACGTCGCTGGACGTCGTGCACTCGTTCTGGGCCTACCAGCTCGGCGTCAAGGCCGACGCGAATCCGGGCGTGGACAACATTGCGTACGTGAACACCACGCATCCGACGCTGATCAACATCCACTGCGCAGAGCTCTGCGGCGTCTGGCACGGCTACATGTTCCAGACCGGCAAGGTCGTCTCGAAGGCTGACTTCGCCAGTTGGATCCAGGGCGCGCAGAAGACCTACGCTCCTGCGGCGAAGAACCTGACGCCGTACTCCAAGACGTACTTCCCAAGCCCACTAGGGAGAGGTGCATGACCGCTGTAGCGACCCCGTCGCCGACCGCCACGCCGCGTCAGCGGAACGGCCTCATCGGCTTCAATCTGCTGACCGGGATCGTTCTGGGCGTCGCCGGCTGGTGGATCGCCTACCTGCTCGGAGGCCTCATCCACGGCGCGAGCATCAAGGCGTTCTCCGAGACCGGGCAGAACGACATCCAGATCCTGCTCGGCTACGCCGGCGGCGTGCTCGGCTTCCTGGCCGGACTCGGCTTCGCCAACTATCCGATTCGGCGGGTCCTCGGCCATCCTCCGGAGATCCCGACGCACGAGATCGATGAGCCCGGGCTCGCCAAGTACTTCCGGATCTCGACCGACCACAAGATCATCTCGAAGCAGTATTTCGTCGGGATCGCGATCTTCTTCTTCGTCGGCGGCCTCAACGCGATGCTGATCCGCACCGAGCTCCTGTCGCCGACGACGCACGTCTTCGGCGCCAACCAGTACCTGACGATCGTCGGGATGCACGGGGCGATGATGCTGGGGATGATGACCTCCGGGATGATCGGCCCCTTCGCCAACTACCTGGTGCCGCTGATGATCGGCTCGCGGCGGATGGCCTTCCCGAGGATCGAGGCCCTCACCTTCTGGCTGCTGATGGCGGCCGGCGTCGTGCTCGTCAGCACGATCTTCTTCGGCGGCTTCCAGACCGGCTGGACCGGGTACGAGCCGCTCTCGGATCAGGGCACGGCCGGGTACGACGCGTATCTCGGGTTCTTCACCTTGGTCTCGATCTCGATGTCGCTGCTGGGGCTGAATCTCGCCGCGACGATCGTGACGATGCGCGCGCCGGGGATGACGTGGTCGCGGCTGCCGATCTTCGTCTGGTCCGTGCTCGCCACGAGCATGTTGATGGTGCTCGCGGCGCCGATGCTCACGGCGACCCTGCTGATGGGCGCGATGGACCGGACGGCGGACACCGGCTTCTTCCTGCCCGGTGTGGGTGGCAGCGCGTTCCTCTGGGAGAACCTGTTCTGGGTCTTCGGACACCCGGAGGTCTACGTCCTCGCCATCCCGGGATTCGGCATCGTGCTCGAGCTGCTTCCGGTGTTCGCCCGCAAGCCGCTGTGGGGCTATCGCCTCGCCGTGGCCGGCATGATGGGTGTCGCGTTGTTCAGCTTCTTCGTCTGGCAGCACCACCTGTTCGTCAGCGGGATCAACGCCGACCTGCGGCCGTTCTACATGCTCTCCACGGAGATCATCTCGCTGCCGACCGGGTTCACGTTCCTCTGCGTGCTCGGCACGCTCTGGCGGGGCCGGATCCGGATGACCGTTCCGATGCTGTTCTGCCTCGGCTGGGCGTTCAACTTCCTCTTCGGAGGGATCTCGGGTGTCTTCAACTCGGATGTCCCGAGTGACGTCACCACGCACGGATCGTTCTTCGTGATGGCGCACTTCCACTACACGATCATGGGTGGCCTGGTCTTCAGCCTGTTCGCCGCGATCTACTACTGGGGCCCGAAGATGACCGGCTACCAGTTCAACGAGCGGCTCGGCAAGATTCAGTTCTGGGCGATGTTCATCTCGTTCAACTCGACCTTCGGCCCGCTGTTCGCGGTCGGTTTCCTGGGGATGCCGCGCCGTGTCGTGACCTATCCATCCGGCCTCACCGGACTGAATGTCTGGGTGAGCATCTCGGCCTTTGTGCTCGGGTTGTCGCTGCTGTTCTTCCTCTGGATCCTCGTGAAGGCGGTTGTATTCGATCGAATCCCGGCGGAGGACAACCCATGGCACTCCAAGTCGATCGAGTGGCAGCTGCCGACGCCGATACCGGCGTACGACTTCAACACGATCCCGACGTTCAGCGGCGACCCGTACCCGTACGGGGAGCCCGTGCCCGCAGCGATGGGCGGCGAGATGCCGGCGACCGCAGGAGCGATGTAGCCATGGACGCAACGCACGAGACATTCCAGGAGGAGCCCCGTGAGTGGGCGGCCCGGTCGTTGACCGCCGCCGCCAAGATGTGGTGTGGGTCGTTGGCCTTCTTCTTTGCGGCCTTCGTGTTCGCCTACTTCTATCTCAAGGCGCTCGACCTGAACCACGGTTGGACGATCGGAAAGCACGTGAGCCCCTCCGGAGGCCTGGGCGTCGCGATCCTGGCGGCCTACCTGCTGAGCGGATTGCTCATGTACCTCGCCGCGCGCCGCCCGTCGGATGAGATCAGCATGGGTGTGGCGGCGATCGTGCTCGCCCTCCTGGGCGTCGGACTGCAGTTCCTCGAGTACGCGTTCCTCGGGTTCGGACCGGCGAGCGGTGGCTACGCCAGCGTCTTCTTCGGTTGGACCGCAACCTACGCGCTCGGCGGCCTGTGGGGCCTGTACTGGATGGAGACGTCGGTGGCCGCCCTCTGGCGGGCGCGGCGGAACGGGTTCGCGCAGGCCGATCCGGGGATGCTCCGCAACGGCATGATGGCGTGTTCGATCTGCTGGACGTTCTTCGTCGCAATCGGCACCATCATGTTCGTGGTGCTGTATCTGGTCTGAGGACCCCGCTGGTGGGTGCTGTCACCGCGCATTGGTCCTGGGACCCGTCGCTGATCTATGTGGCCGTCGCCGGCCTGATGTACCTGGTTGGAGGTCTCCGGCCAGGTACCTCGCGCCGGCGGCAGGCCCGGCGGCGCGAAGATCTCCTGCGCGAGCTGTCGTTCGTCGCGGGGCTCCTGACGATCGTCATCGCGCTCGACTCTCCGATCGACTACTACAGCGAGCAGCTGTTCTGGGTGCACATGAGCCAGCACATCATCCTGCTGACCGTGTCCCCGCCGCTGATTCTGTTCGGCCGTCCCTGGCCCCGCATGTGGCAGGCGCTGCCGCTCGGCGTTCGAGCGAGCGTCGGGCGAACGCTCGCCGGCGCCCGTTGGACGGCCCCGCTCAGGCTCATCGCGCGGCCCGCACCGGCATTTGTGCTCTTCAACGCGAACATGCTCGCCTGGCATATCCCCGCCGCGTACAACCTGACCCTGAGCCACCAATGGATCCACAACACAGAGCACGCCCTGTTCTTCTTCACGGGCCTGCTCTTCTGGGCTCACATCGTCGATCCCGGCCCACTGCGTCAGCGTCTCAACTGGTACTGGCGAGCCGCTTCCGTCACCGGTTCGATGATCCTGGGCTGGATCCTCGCCATCCTGCTCGTGCTCGTCAGCACACCCCTCTATCCGCACTACGCGCACCTGATCAGCCGCCCGGGGGGCATCTCCGCCCTGACCGACCAGCAGATCGCGGGGGGCATGATGTGGGTGCCCGGCTCGGTCGCCTACTCGATCGCGCTGCTGGCCATCTTCTCGCGCTGGGCGAGTCCGGACAGCGAGCTGAGTGGTCGAGGTCCGGCTCCCGCCCTGGTCCGGTCGTGAGCGACGGGCCCGATCTGACTGGACACACACCGATGGAGGAAAGCCAATGCCACTGATCACCGCGAGCGTGTTCCTTGCCGGAGCGCTCCTTTCCACCGTGTTGCCGATCAGCCTGCTGATCTGCTTCGCGGTGTTCTTCATGCGCCAGGCCCGCCGCCTCCCCGCCGAACCGGCCGCGACACCCGCTCAGGCTCCCGCCGAGACGGCGGCTCCTGCGGGCGCCTCGGAGGAGACGGTCGCGAGCGCCTAGGCGTCCGCGACAGGCAGGATGAAGCTCGTCGCCGCAGGCGCCTCGGGCACCGAATCGACGCGCGTGAGTCGGCGGCTGCTGCTGGCGGCCGCGGTGCTCGCCGTCGGTGTCGGGATCGGTGCCGGGGCAGCCGTCCACGCCCTCCTGCGCAGCCCCTCGGCCCAGAGCCGGTCGCCGCTGAGCGCCGCTGGCTCGGTTGAGCTGATCCGTCACGGCCTGTACGGCGTCGCGACGTGGGCTCCGGGGGCGGTTGCCGCGCCGAACATCCGGACGCTGCACGACCAGAACGGCCACCGGTTCGCGCTGAGTTCGCTGCACGGCCGCACGGTCGCCGTCGTCTTCTTCGACTCGTACTGCCACCAGGAGTGCCCACTGGAGGGTCGGCAGCTGGCCGTCGCGGAGCGGCGCCTGCCCGCCGCACAGCGCCCGGATCTCGTCGTGGTGAGCGTGAACCCGAAGGACACGCCGGCGAGCGCCGCCCGCGCGATGCACGAGTGGGGACTCGCCGGACTGGCGCCGTGGCACTGGCTGATGGGCACCCATCGCCAGCTCGCCCGGGTGTGGGCGGCCTACCGCATCCAGGTCTCGCCGCCGGTGAACGGTGACATCAACCACACCGAGGCGCTCTACCTGCTCGACCGCCGGGGGTACGAGCGAGCTGGATTCCTCTGGCCCTTCGCCTCACGCTTTGCCACCGCCGACCTGCGCGCGCTCGCGACCGGACGGACCGCCTGATGGGCGCGGTCAGCGAAGCCGCACTGGCGCCAGCACCGGGCACCGCGGTGTGGCAGTGGCGGGACTACATCACGCTCACCAAGCCACGGATCATGTCGCTGCTCGTCCTGACCGCCGCGTGCGCGATGATCGCTGCGGCCGGCGGCCATCCTGACGTGATCCGCCTGCTGGCGGTCATCATCGGCGGCGGACTCGCCTGCGGAAGCGCCAGCGCGTTGAACCATGTGCTCGACCGCGACATCGATCGGGTGATGGGCGAGCGGACGGCCTCGCGTCCGGTCGCCGCCGGCCGTGTGTCGCCGGCCGCTGCCGTGACCTTCTCGGCTGTGCTCGCGGTCGCCTCGTTCCTCATCATGGTCACGTTCGACAATCTCCTCGCCGCGCTGCTCGCGCTCGCCGGCGGGGCGTTCTACGTGGTGGTCTACACGCTCGGTCTGAAGCGACGCACCTCGGAGAACATCGTGATCGGCGGCGCCGCCGGCGCGATTCCGGTGCTGTCCGGTTGGGCGGCGGCGAGCGGTCATCTCGCCATCGGCGCATGGTGGCTCTTTGCCATCGTGCTCGTCTGGACGCCGCCGCACTTCTGGTCGCTCGCCGTGTTGCTCGAGGACCACTACCGGGCGGCGAAGGTGCCGATGCTCCCCGTCGTGAAGGGACGGGCCACCACGGCGCGCCGCGTCCTGCTCTACACGCTGCTCACCGTCGCGGTGACGCTGCTCCCGGCCGTCACGGGCACCTTCGGTGTGACCTACGCGGCCTGTGCCGCCGTGCTCGGCGCGCTCTTCACCGTGCTGGCGTGGCGTCTGTGGCGGGAGCCGAGCCGGGAGCGCGCCGCCGTCGCCTTCCACTACTCGCTGCTCTACCTGGCGCTGCTGTTCGTGGCCGTCGCGGTCAGCGCCGCGGTCTGAGCCACCGCCGCGGTCCCGCCGACAGCGGGCAGCCGCCGGCCGTCCTCAGCCGCCGAGCGCGTAGGTGGTGATGTCGGAGTCGAGCGTGCCCTGCGAGCGGTACTGGTAGGCGTGCGTGTAGGCGCGCCGGCCTGAGGCGGTGTAGAAGACGGTCGTGGGGGTCCCGAGCAGCCCCTGCGGCAGAAGCGAGGTGACCTGATCGATCGTGATCGGGTAGCTCGGGTAGCTCACGGGGTGGCCGGCCAGGAACGCCCGGGCGTCGCCGCTGTTATCGCTCACGTCCGCGCCGAGGAAGGCGACGCGCCGTCCGAACTGGGCTGCGGCTGAGGCGAACAGTCCGAACTCCGCCTTGCACGGGGCGCACGACGAGGCCCAGAAGTTGACCACGACCGGGTAGCCACGCAGCCTGCGGAGCTCGCGCTTGAGCGCCGTGAGTCCGCCGATGAGCTTCCCCGCCTGGGCGTGGAGCGCCGCGAGGGGCGCCGGGGACCCGGCGAGCTCACGACGGACGACGGCCGGGCTGACCGGGCCGCTCCCCGTCCTGAGGGCGGCCCGAACCTGTTGAATGAGCGCGGTCGTGCCCGGCCACGGAGTGGTCGCGGCGTCCTGGAACCACAACGGCGATCCCGAGCGGGACACGAGGACGAGCCAGGGCTCGTCCTGGACGCCGTAGCCGTCGGCGAGTCGACCGTGGGCATCGACGACGATCGGATAGGCGGGGCGGGTGGGCAGCCCGGCCAGGAGATGGCCCAGGGCGGAGGCGTTCGGTTCGACGCTGCCCTCGTCGACCGCGGCCAGCTGCGGAAGACCCTCGTGTCGTGCCTGCTGGGCGTAGGCGTTCAGCGCGGTGAGGTGGGCGCGCAGGTTCATGACCTCCTGGTCCCAGCTGGCGAAGAACAGCAACAGCCGCGCGTGACCGGGGCCGAGCTCGAGCGTGCGCGAGCCGACACCGGGCCCGCCGGTGTCGACCACGCTGAGCCGGGTGTGCTGGCCGGGGGTGATCGTCGGCACCGCGCGGTAGGTGAGGTGCGAGTGCACCACGGGATGACCGGGCAGCAGCCGCGACACTTCGCGCGCCAGGATCTGCGCCTGCTGGGGCACGCTCACGTAGGAGAGCTGGGTCAGGTACAGCCGCTCGAGCCGCCCGCGCGGACTGATCACGAACAGGGCCGGCGTGTGGTCGATCTGCCCCGCGGTGATGGCGGCGCTGATGTGGTAGGCGTTCCAGACGCGCTGCAGCTGGGTGCGTGTCCCGGTGCCGAAGTGCCACAGGCGCGTCATCCCGTGCAGCTCGGAGTACGAGCGCACATCCGCGACCGACGTCGCGCGCGGGTTCGCGTTGACCCCGAGCAGGGCGACCTTCGCGCCCGCCGGCCCGAGCATCCGCTGCGCATCGACCATCGCCGTGGTGGTCAGCGGGCAGATCGTGGTGCACTCGGAGTCGGTGAACGCGAGCAGGACGACCCGGCCGCGGAAGGCGCGCAGCGAGACGGGCCGGTCGAGCTGATCGGTCAGCGTGAAGTCCGGAGCGACACCGCCCGAGAGGGGGGTGCCGGGATCGAGCGTGGGGGAGAAGGCGAGCGCGCTCGGCAGCGTCGCCCCGCCCGGGCGCCTGCCCGTGGCGACGAGCGCCAGGATGATGAGTGCGGCGAGAACGACCGGCACGGCGACCAGCGGTCCCTTGCGCATGCGGTTCGTCATTCTCATCACCTGAGGGTGGATCGAGCCCCGAGGATTCGCCACGGGGCTCGATCGACAAATGCGGCTGGAGGGACTCGAACCCCCATGCCCGTAAGAGCACAGCGACCTGAACGCTGCGTGTCTACCAATTTCACCACAGCCGCGGTGAGCCGCTCAGGTTAGCAATTGCGCCGCCGCCATGGTCGGCTCGAACCGCCTCGCGACTCCCTCCGCGACGGTTCGCTACCCTAATCGGCTCAGTCCGCGCCGCTATCGTCTAGGGGACTAGGACGCCGCCCTCTCACGGCGGTAACCCGGGTTCGAATCCCGGTAGCGGTACTGCCAAAACCCCGGGCCTCTACCGGGGTTTTGGTGCTTAAGGGGTCAGGCGACGACTGCGTCACCGTTCTCCTGTAGCAGTCTGGTAGCAGTCCGCTTGCGGCGGGCCGCCCGAATTGCCTCCTCCGCGTCGATCTTCGTCGCCTCCTCGAACTCCTCGATGAGATGCGCGTTGCTGATCCGCTTCACCTTCTTGTCGAGTGTGAGAAGGTCCGCGTCGCTGACGAGCGCAGTGGTGAGTGACATCGCGTCGGTCAGTCGCAGGGATGCATGCTCGGCACGGAGTTCGGCGGCTCGGCGAGCGATCGCCCGGTCCACCATGACGAACCGAACGCCAGCCGCATCAAGGCAACCGTCTACCGTCGCCGCGGTTCCACGTTGAAGCGGTCGAACGATCACCTCGGTGTATACCGTCGCGCCGACCGGCAACTCGTCCCCGGCGGTCAGTCGCGGGCGGAGCTCTTCGATAGCGTGCCCGCGCTATGCGGCTGTCCGGTCCGTCCCGGGGTTGAGCGCGCGGTCCGGGTTCAGAGGCGATGTCGGGAGGCGAGCGCACCTCGCGCCGGTGCGTCGGCGGCGCGCGGGGTCGGGATCGGCAGCAGCAGCACCGGGATGCTCGTGTGCGCGAGTGTCTCCGTCACGACCCGTCCTCGCCCGCCGGTCACCCGCTGGCTCCAGGCGAGGACGACCAGATCCGCGAGTGTGTCGCTCGCGGCTGTGGCGATGTCGCTCGCCGCGACGCCGACGCGGCGCAGCAGCGAGACGCGCTCATGCGGGGTCATGACATGCCGCCGCAGGAACTCGCTCTCCCAGGCCCGCGCCGCGTGCGGCTCGTGGTCGGAGAACACCGGCGTCGAATCAGGTGAGTGAATGTGCAGCACGACCACCTCCAGTTGGTGGCGATGCGCCAGGCGGACGGTGTCGTCCAGGGCGAGTGAGCTCTCGTGCGTCCCGTCGAGAGGGACGAGCAGGCGGCTGAAGCGTGGAGGCGGGACCACCTCCGGGGGCACCAGGGCGACCGGCTTGCGCACCTGGGTCATCACGGCGAGCGCCACGTGACCGGCGGGGCGTGGTCCGCTCGGTTCGGCGCGGGCGCCCAGGACCAGCGCCACCACGGATGGATCGTCGGCGGCCGCCACGATTCGCCCCACCGGTGATCCGCCGGTCGCGTGCACCGGCATCGTTGTCACCGGTCGGGCTGAGTGGGCTCCGGCTCTCCCGTGCACGTGCAGCGCGGTTGGTGCGGCGTCGAAGAGATCCGCCAGCGCGCCGGCCGTTTGCAGCACGGGCTCCGCGCAGCTGTCGGCGTCGATCGCGGCGAGGACCGTTCTCATCCGCCCGTCCTCTCGGGCCGTGGCACCAGGCTCACCGTGCGCGGCGTGGCGCCGAGCCTGATCGGCTCCCCGCCGGGGCCGCTGACGAGCACGGGTGGGTCGGCCGTGGCGGTGAGAACGTCGTCGTGGACGCGGGCGCGGATCCGGCTTCCGCGGAAGCGCACGCGGAGGTCGAGGCCTCGCCAGGTGCCCGGGAGGACGGGGTCGATGACAAGGCCGCCGGCGGTCGCCCGCAGCCCGGCGAAGCCATAGGTGAGGGCGCGCCACACCGCCCCCATGGCCGCCAGGTGCAGACCGCCCGCGGTCGTGTCGCCGATGTCATCCAGATCGATGCGGGCGGTGAGGCGCAGGGTGCGCAGCGCCTCGTCGAGCAGGCCCGCCCGTGCCAGCAATGCGGCATGCACCCCGGGGGACAGTGTGGAGCCGTGCGCGGTGCGCGGGTCGTAGAAGTCGAGGTTCGCCGCGAGCGACTCCGGTGCGACCTCGTCCGGAACGAGGTAATGGAGCATCAGCGCGTCGGCCTGCTTGATGAGTTGACTGCCCGCGGTCCGGTCGTGGCCGAGCAGCATGTCCGCGGCGACGGGCCGGCGCGGGGCGACGTCGGCGATCAGGAGCGGCTCCAACTCGTGATAGCCGGAGAACTGCTCGTAGATGCCGGTGCGCGCGTCGTACCCGTCGTGGATCGCGTCGCCGAGGGTCAGCCAGAGCCGGCGTTCGCGCTCGGGGACCGAGTCGTTCGTGGCGGCGCGCGCGGCGGCGCGAAGGTTCCAGCGCGCCATCACGTTCGTGTACGCGTTGTCGTCGACCCGCTCGTGGTACTCGTCGGGTCCGATCACGCCACGGATGTGGCCGCGTCCATCCCCGTCGAGCTCGATCCGCGAGGCCCACCAGCGCGCGGTCTGCACGAGCAACTCGAGCCCGGCACCCGTGGCGAACCGCTGGTCTGCGCTCCAGTCGATGTAGGTCTGCGCGGCCCACGCGACGTCGGCCACGATGTGCTCCTCGAGTTGACCGGTCAGCACGGCCGTCCAACCACCGTGCCCGTCACGAAGCCGTTCCGGCGTCACCTCGCGACCGGAACGGGCCGATTCCCACGGGAAGCGCGCGCCCTCCCGTCCCCGCTGGCGCGCGGCGCGCATCGCGGCCGGCAGCCGTTGGAGCCGGTATTCGAGCATCGCCCTGGCCGCCGGAGGGTGCGTCGCGGCCAGGAAGGGGAGCACGTAGACGTCGCTGTCCCAGAAGACATGGCCCCGGTACGCGGAGCCGCTGAGACCGCGCGCCCCGACGGGCGCCTCGCCGGTGTCGGCGACACTCGCGATCAGGTGGTAGAGCGCGAACCGGACCGCGGGTTGCAGCTCCGGATCGTCGACGATCACGATGTCCGCGTCGTCCCAGCGGGCGGCCCAGCGGCTGCGGTGCTCGGCGAGCAGCGCGTCGTGGCCCGCCTTGCTCGCCGTGCCAGCAGGCAAGTTCGCCGATGGCGCGGCGGTGATCCTCGGCGTGCGGCCGCACCGGTTGCGTCTCGGCGCGGGCGGCTGGCGGGCGAGC
>DAIDJO010000076.1 GCA_027451345.1 Solirubrobacterales bacterium | reverse complement strand
GCGGTCGAGGCGGCCCCGGCGGTCGAGGCGGCCCCGGCGGCGGAGGCGGCCCCGGCGGCCCCGGCGGCCGAGGCGCAGCCGGCGGTCGAGGCCGATCCCGACGCAACCGACACGACCACCGAGGAGAACTGAATGAGCGCGATCACCGCCGCTGACGTCAAGGCGCTGCGCGACCGCACCGGCGCCGGGATGATGGCGTGCAAGAACGCGCTGGCGGAGTCCGACGGCGACATTGAGAAGGCCGTCGAGCTGCTGCGGGCACGCGGCGAGGCGCAGGCCGCCAAGCGTGCCGGCAACGAGGCCGGCGAGGGCACCGTCCAGTCCTACATCCACTCCAACGGCAGGATCGGCGTGCTCGTCGAGGTGAACTGCGAGACGGACTTCGTCGCGCGCAACGACGCGTTCGTCGCCTTCGCCCGCGATCTGGCGCTCCACATCGCGGCGTCGCCCTCGACGCTGGCCATCACCGAGGACGATGTCCCCGCCGAGGATCGCGAGCGCGAGCTGCGGATCGCCACCGAGCAGGCCGCGGACAAGCCCGAGAACGTCCGCGAGCGGATCGTGCAGGGCAAGCTCGACAAGTGGCTCGACGAGGTCGTGCTGCTGCGGCAGGAGCACGTCAAGCACGAGGATCAGACGATCGAGGACCTGCGGGCGAAGCTCGCGTCGGACACGGGTGAGAACGTCGTGATCCGACGCTTCGCGCGCTTCGAGATCGGTCAATAGGATCCGATCCCGCACGTGAGCGAGCCCGAGCGCATCGACACCGCACCCGCCTACGGGCGGGTGCTGCTCAAGCTGTCCGGCGAGGCGCTGATGGGCGACCGGGAGTACGGCACCGATCCGGAGCGCGTGCAGGCCGTCGCCCATGAGATCGCGGCCATCCACCGGCGGGGCGTCGAGGTGGCCACGGTCGTCGGCGGCGGCAACATCTATCGCGGGCTCGAGGCGGCGGCGCGGGGCATGGATCGCGCCACCGGCGACTACATGGGCATGCTCGCCACCGTGCTGAACGCGCTCGCGCTGCAGGACGCGCTGGAGAAGAGCGACATCCCCACCCGCGTGCAGTCCGCCATCACGATCTCCGAGGTCGCGGAGCCCTACATCCGGCGGCGGGCCATCCGCCACCTGGAGAAGGGCCGGGTCGTGATCTTCGCGGCCGGCACCGGCAACCCGTTCTTCACGACCGACACCGCGGCCGCGCTGCGCGCCGCCGAGGTGCACGCCGAGGTCGTGCTGATGGCCAAGCACGGCATCCAGGGCGTCTACACGGCGGACCCGGCGAAGGACCCGCACGCCCGCTTCATCCCCGAGCTGACGCACAAGGAGGCGCTGACGCAGGGGCTGCAGGTCATGGACTCGACGGCGTTCGCGCTCTGCATGGACAACAACCTGCCGATCGTGGTCTTCGACATGGCCGACGGCAGCAACATCGACCGGATAGTGTGCGGTGAACGCGTGGGAACACTGGTGAAGACATGAGCGACGAGGATCTGGTCTCGGGACTTCTCGACGACGCGCGCGAGCGCATGCACAAGTGCGTCGAATCGACGCGCCACGAGTTCAGCTCGGTGCGCACGGGCCGGGCGAGCCCGGCGCTGCTCGACCGCATCAGCGTCGATTACTACGGAGCCGTGACGCCCCTGCGGCAGCTCGCCACGATCAGCGCGCCGGAGGCTCGGCTGCTCTCGATCCAGCCGTACGACAAGAGCTCGATCAAGGCGATCGAGCGGGCGATCCTCGAGTCCGACGTCGGCCTCACCCCCTCCAACGACGGAGCCATGATCCGCCTCGTCCTGCCTGAGCTGACCGAGGAGCGCCGCAGGGAGCTCGTCAAGGTCGTTCGCCATCTCGCCGAGGAGGGCCGCGTCGCCATCCGCAACGTCCGGCGTGACGTGATGCAGGACCTGCGCGAGCTCAAGGAGGAGGGGGAGATCGGCGCCGATGACGAGCACCGCGCCGAGGGTGAGCTGCAGAAGGTCACCGACGCGCGCGTCACCGAGCTCGACGAGCTGCTGAAGCTCAAGGAAGAAGAGATCCTCGAGGTCTGACGTGGGCGAGGGCGCTGCGCCGCCAGATCCGGGCGCCGACGGCCCGCGCTATGTCGCGATCATCACCGACGGCAACGGCCGCTGGGCCAAGCAGCGCGGCCTGTCGGCCATCCGCGGTCACGAGGCGGGCGCCGATGTGGTCAAGGCGCGCCTGCGCGACGCGGTCGGCTTCGGCATCCGCGAGCTGACGGTGTACTCGTTCTCGACCGAGAACTGGTCGCGCTCCTCAGCCGAGGTCTCCGGGCTGATGCGCATGTTCGGCCGGCGCATCGACGCCGAGACGCCGGAGCTGAAGGCGGAGGGCGTGCGCATGCGCTTCATCGGTCGGCGCTCGGCACCGGTCCCCCCGCGGCTCATCGAGAAGATGCGGTGGGCGGAGGCCGAGACCGCCGAGAACGATCGCATCACGCTGTTCGTCGCCTTCAACTACGGCGGCCGCGCCGAGATCATCGACGCCGCGCGCCGGTTCACCGGCGGCGACGAGGCGGACTTCCGCCGCCACCTCTACGCGCCCGACATGCACGATCCCGACCTGATCATCCGCACCAGCGGGGAGCAGCGCATCTCGAACTTCCTGACCTGGCAGTCCGCCTACAGCGAGTTCGTCTTCCGGGACGAGCTGTGGCCGGACTTCAGCCGCGAGGCGTTCGCCGAGAGCCTGGCTGAGTACGCCTCCCGCCAGCGACGCTTCGGGGGACGCTGATGCCGCAGACGCGCCGGGCGGCGCGGCCCTCCCGCACCCGAGCGCGGACCGAGCCACCGCCGGCGCGTGCTCCGCGGCGGCGCTCCGAGCTGCTCTCGCGGGTGCTCGTGGCCGTCCCGGCGGCGATCCTCGCCATCGTCTTCGTCGACATCGGCGGGGTCGGCTGGATGCTGCTGATGGCGATCCTCGCCTGTGCCTGCCTGAGTGAGCTCTACCGCATGCTCGGCGAGTGGCGGCCGGTGCCCGCCGTCGGCTTCGCGGTCGCCATCGGCGCCTGCCTCGCCGCCCGCTACGGGACGATCGCCGACGTCGCCGGCGTCGCGCTCCTCTCCCTGCCGCTCGTCTTCCTCGCGGTGCTCACGCGCGGTCAGAGCGAGAACAGCGCCGCCACGATCACCTCGACGCTGCTCGGCGTCCTCTGGATCGCCCTGCCGTTCGCCTGCGCCGTCCTGCTGCGGCAGATCCCGCACGTCGGCAAGGGGATCCTGATCGACGTGATGGTCGGGACATTCCTCGGCGACACGGGCGCCTACCTCGGCGGGAGGCTGTTCGGCCGCCACCCGCTCGCGCCGACGATCTCGCCCAGGAAGACGATCGAGGGTCTCGGCTGCGGGACCCTCGCGACGATCCTGTCGATCGTGGTGGCGAGCCTCTACCAGCAGACCTGGCTGCCGCACAGCACCGCGCTGCTGCTCGGCGTGGCGGTGGCGCTGCTCGCGCCCGTCGGGGACCTGTTCGAGTCGCTGCTCAAGCGCGACATCGGCATCAAGGACGCCGGCTCGATGTTCGGCGCCCACGGCGGCGCGCTCGACCGCCTCGACGCGATCCTCTTCACCGTCGTGGTCGGGTACTACATCGCCCTCCAGCTCCCGCACTAGGAAGGAGGCGCCACGGACATGTCGCGACGGTTGGTGATCCTCGGCTCGACGGGCTCGATCGGCACGCAGGCGCTCGATGTGGTGGCCCGCAGCGGCGGCGAGCTCGAGCTCGTCGGCCTGAGCGCCGGGAGCGACTGGCCGCTCCTGCTCGAACAGGCGCAGCGCTTCGGCGTGAGCCGGATCGCGCTGGCCGACCGCGACGCCGCGGCGCGCGCCGCCGAGGCCTGGACGGACGGGACCGTGCTGGCGGGCCCCGACGGGCTCGTCGAGCTCGTCACCGGCGGTGACTGCGACCTGGTGCTGAACGCGATCGTCGGGGCGGCCGGGCTGCTCGCCACGGTGGCCACGCTCGGCGAGGGGATCGACCTGGCCCTCGCCAACAAGGAGTCGCTCGTGGTCGGCGGGGAGCTCGTCAACCAGCTGGCCGAGGCGACGGGTGCGCAGATCCTTCCCGTCGATTCCGAGCATTCGGCCCTGCACCAGCTGATCGCCGGCGAGCGGGCGGGAACGATCGACCGCCTCCTGGTCACCGCCTCCGGTGGCCCGTTCCGCGGCTACACGCCGGCGCAGCTGCGGGACGTGACGGTCGAGCAGGCGCTCGCCCACCCGACGTGGTCGATGGGGGGCAAGATCACGATCGACTCGGCGACACTGATGAACAAGGGCCTCGAGGTGATCGAGGCCCACCACCTGTTCGGCACCCCGTACGACCAGATCGAGGTCGTCGTCCACCCGCAGTCGATCGTGCACAGCCTGATCCAGCTCTGTGACGGCGCGACGCTCGCTCACCTCGGCTACCCGGACATGCGCGTGCCGATCGCCTATGCGCTGCACTACCCGAACCGCACCGAGGTGCCGCTGCCGGCGCTCGACCTGCCGGCGCTCGGCGCCCTCACCTTCGAGGCGCCCGACGCGGAGACGTTCCGCTGCCTGGCGCTCGCCCGAGCGGCCGGGATCGCCGGTGGGACGGCGCCCTGCACGCTGAACGCCGCCAACGAGGTGGCGGTGCACGCCTTCCTCTCCGGCCGCCTCGCCTTCCTCGGCATCGCCGAGGTGATCGAGCGGACGCTCAGCCGCCTGCCGTCGGCGGCCGTGCACTCGTTCGAGTCGCTGACGGAGGCCGACGCGCAGGCCCGAAGAGTTGCCTCAGAGGTCGTGGAGCGGCTGTCACACTGAGGTTGCATGTCCTATGTGCTCGCCTTACTCGGGTTTGCGCTGCTGATCGTCGTCCACGAGGCGGGGCACTTCGCGGCCGCGAAGGCGGTCGGGATGCGGGTCGAGCGCTTCTCGCTGTTCTTCGGGCCGATGTTCCTCAAGCGCCGGATCGGCGAGACCGAGTACGGCGTCGGGGTCATCCCGATCGGCGGCTACGTGAAGATCACCGGCATGAGCCCGGAGGAGGAGTTCGCGACTCCCGAGATCGCGGCCCGGGCCTACGTCAACCAGCCGGTGTGGAAGCGGATCGTGGTGATCGCGGCCGGCCCGGCGGTGAACCTCGTGCTGGCGTTCCTGCTCGCCACCACCTTCTTCGTCGGCTCCCGCGAGCACCACGTCCTCGATCGTCAGGGCTACTGGAGCGTGACCACCGTCGTGGGTGGCCTCACGGCTCAGAGCGCCGCTCGCGGGGAGCTCAGGCTCGGTGACCGCATCGTCTCGGTCGACGGCGTGAAGGCCGGACCGGAGGCGATCCACCAGCTCATCCAGCGGCACACGTGCGCGGGCGGCGTGCAGGTCGACGGCTGCCGGGCGACGACTCCGGCGGTGCTGCGCGTGAGCCGGGACGGTGTGCTGCGCACCGTCCGCGTCTTCCCGAGGTGGAGCTCGAGATACCGGTCGATGCTCGTCGGCTTCGACTTCGCCTACCGGATGGCTCCCAACACGCTGCTCTGGTCGGCGGGGGCGAGCGTCACCGGCCTGTGGAACGTCACCAAGGCGACGGTCAGCACGATCGCCCGCATCTTCGAACCCCGTGCGCGCCGCCAGCTGCACAGCATCGTCGGCGCGGTCCATTACGCGCAGCAGGACATCGCCGCGAGCTGGACGAAGGGCGTCGAGATCATCGCCCTGCTCTCGCTCTCGCTCGGCATCATCAATCTGTTTCCGTTCCTGCCCCTGGACGGCGGCCACATCTTCTGGGCGATCGTCGAGAAGGTGCGCGGGCGACGCGTCCCGCTGATCGTCATCGAGCGGGCGAGCTTCGTCGGCATCGCCCTGATCGGCCTGCTCTTCGTGATCGGGCTGAGCAACGACATCTCGTCGCTCGCCGGCTCCGGCTTCGGCGGCCAGTGACGCGCCGACCCTAGCCCGTCGGGCGCGCGGCCAGGATCGACCGCTCGAGCAGCTCGATCGGATGGTGGACGGGGAGCGGCTGCTCCAGCGCGCGCAGCCGGCGCTGAAGCTGCGCGATGCACGCGTGATCGGAGCTCACGACGACGTCGGGCGCGACCTCCAGCACGGCGCGGGCCTGTCGCAGCGCGAGCGCGGCGGAGGCCTCGGGCTGGGCGATCGGATAGAGCCCCGGGGCGCCGCAGCAGGCGCCGGCCTCCCGCGGGAGTTCGAGGAGCTCGATCGCCGGGATGCGCCGGAGGAGCTCCCGTGGGGTGGCCCCGGCGCGCTGAGCATGACAGAGCGCGCAGGCGTCGTGCACGGCCACGCGCAGGGCGAGCGGCGCGAGCGGTGAGCGCGGCGGCTGCTCGAGCAGCAGCTCGTGCACGTCCCGCACCATCGAGCTGAACGCCCGCGCCTGCGGGGTGCCGAGGAGGTGGCCGTACCCCTTCATCGCCGCCCCGCAGCCGGCGGCGCTCGAGACGATGCGATCGACCCCGCCGACGGCGGCAAAGGCATCGATCGTGGCCTGCGCCCGGCGCAGGGCGTGCGGGTGGGGTCCGGCCTGCAGCTCGAGCGCGCCGCAGCAGTCGGGGAGCCGGGGCGCGATCACCTCGTAGCCCTCGGCCGACAGGACCGTCAGGGTCGCCTCGTGGATCCGGCGGTGCCGCGCCCGCTGCGTGCAGCCGAGCAGCAGGCCGACGCGGCCGCGCGGGTCGCCTCGGGCGGGCGTGTGGTGCGGCAGTTCCCGCCCGCGCACGGCCACGGCGGCCCGGCCCGAACGGGCGAGCGCCGTGCGGGACAGGTGGCGGCGCGCCCGCTCGGTCACGGGGCGCGGCAGTTCCCGGTCGATGGCGGCGCGCGCCGCGACGAGCAGGTCGGCGAACGGGACCCCCTCGGGGCAGGCGGTCATGCAGGCCATGCAGCCGAGACAGCGCTCCACGTGGAACGCCATCTCGGCGCTGACCGTCCCGTCGGGGGCCAGGCTGTCCTCGATCAGGGCGATGCGCCCGCGCGGTGAGTCGGCCTCGGTGCCCCACAGCGTGTACGTCGGGCAGCTCTCCAGGCAGAGCCCGCAGTGCGTGCAGCTCATCTCGGGTGGCGATCGGTCATCGGCTCAGATCCTGCCCACGAACACGCCCGGGTTGCAAATGCCGGCCGGATCGAACCTGGCCTTGAGCTCCCGCATCAGCGCGAGCTCCGGTCCCGCCGGGCCCCACGGATCGACCTCCGTGCGGGCGGCGGGGGGAAGATCGAGCGCCACGGCGGTGCAGCTCGCCGGCAGCTGCGCGCGGACGGCGGCGATCTGACCCGCCTCGAGGGTGAGGTAGGCGGTCCCGAGCGCGACCCGCCCGACGGCGATCGCCTCGGTGGCGTCGGCGACACGCAGGATG
This sequence comes from Solirubrobacterales bacterium, assembly GCA_027451345.1. Lineage (GTDB taxonomy): Bacteria > Actinomycetota > Thermoleophilia > Solirubrobacterales > Solirubrobacteraceae > Palsa-465. The sequence goes on along the minus strand of DAIDJO010000076.1, from coordinate 1,010 downwards.
GCGGCGAGCCGGTCCGGCGGGTACCGCACCCGCAGGAGCGCGCGGTCGCTCGACCGCTGGCCCGCGCGCTGCCGAGCCCAGACGGCGGCGTCGTCGGGCCGGACCCCGGCGTCCCGCAGGCCGCCGGCACGCATCGTCACCGCGACGGTCTGCGCCCGGTCGGCGGCGTCCTCACCGGCCACCTGGGCGATCAGGCCGCCGCGGCCGGCGTGCCACGCGAAGTCGAACGCCTCCAGGCGGGGGTGCTCGCCCGTCAGCTCCTGCGCGGTGGCGGCCAGGCGATCGGGATCGTCGGAGGTGCTGAGCGCGCTCGCGGTCGCCTGCGGCAGCGGGTGCAGTCGGACATCCACCGCGAGGATGACGCCGAGGGTGCCGAACGAGCCGGTGAAGAGTGAGGCGAGGTTCCAGCCGCGCTGCTCGTGATCGGTCCGCGGCCCCGTGCGCAGGAGGCTGCCGTCGCTCAGGGCGGCGGTGAGCCCGAGCAGCTGCCGGCGCGGCGGACCGTAGCGGTGGCTGAGCGGGCCGGAGTCCGCCGTGGCGAGGACCCCGCCGACGGTCGCGCTGGGCGTCCGGCCGAGGCCGAGCTGCGGATCGATCGCGAGCATGCGGCCGGCCCGCGCGAAGATCGCCTGCGCGCGGGCGAGCGGCGTTCCCGCACCGACGGTGGCCGAGTCGCCGCCCTCATGCACGGTGACCCGGGCGAGGTGCGCCATCTGGAGGCGGACCGCGCGGGACGGCGGCGACCCGCCCCAGCCGAGCTTCGAGCCTCCGCCGACGATCCGCACGGGCTGCGCCCTGTCGGCCGCGGCCGCCAGGGCGGCGGCCGCCTCACTGAAGCTGCGAGGGGCGACGGTCTCGCTCAACGGTCGTCCGTTCCCGCCTCGGCGGGCGTCGGGAGCGCGCGCAGGGTGACGGCGACCGCGATCCCGACCTCCCCGCGGGACCCGGGGAAGGCGCCGGCGAGGTCGTAGCCGACGCCGAGCCCGGCGAGGCGCAGCCGGGAGCCATCC
>DAIDJO010000075.1 GCA_027451345.1 Solirubrobacterales bacterium | reverse complement strand
GAAGCGAGCCATGCGCGCCGTCACCCCCTCGTGCCCGCGGGCGGGGCGGCCTGGGACCCCCGAGCCGGGCGCCGCGTCCGCGGTGGGCGGGTGAGCCACTGGAAGCGTGCGCTCGCCAGAACCCCGAGGATCCAGCCGATGAGGGCGGCGGCGAGCACCAGCCACACGAGCGAGACGCGCGAGCTGCCGAGCAGCCAGTCGACGCGGACGCGCGCGGTGTTCGTCGCGGCGAGCGCGACGAGCACCGCGAGCAGCGCGACGACCGCCAGGGCGGAGCCATGGAGCCGTCCCTGGTGCAGGTGCCGGCGCAGCCGCTGGCCGCGTGACTCCAGAGCGGCGGGCGGAGCGGGCGGAGCACCGCGGGGTTGCGGGGTGTCGACCGTGTCCGCCGGCGGCAGGGCGTTGTCGCGAGTTGCCGGCGCGACGTGAGTGGGCGTGCGCATGGCGCACCATCCTTTGCCAGCGAGTCGGCCGTCGGGGTCGGCTCTGTTATTACGGTCTACGATAGCATGAAATACGTGTCTAGAATAGTGTCGTCGACCCCATGAGGCAGGACGGCGTCCCTCGCTGGACGTTCCTGACCAACCACGCCCAGGTGCTCGTCTGCCTGGCCACCGACCCGCAGATCCGGCTGCGCGAGGTCGCGGCGCAGGTGGGGATCACCGAGCGCGCCGTGCATCGGATCGTCGTGGAGCTCGAGGCGGCGGGCTACGTCACCCGGGCGCGCCACGGCCGCCGCAACCAGTACACGGTTCGACCCGACCTGCCGATCCACGACCGCATCGCGCGCGATCGCGATCAGAGTGTCGGGCGGTTGCTCGGCATCCTCGGGGCGGGCGGCGCCTGACCTGGCCGCCGTCGCGCGCTCACGGCAGGAGCGTCTCGAGCGCGCCGAGTTCGGTGACCGGCAGCTGACAGGCGAAGCGCTCGCACACGTAGGCGGCCTGGCGCCCGTCGACCAGGCCGCGGCCGCGCAGCAGGGCCACGGCCGTGCCCTCGGTCGAGCCCGCCTCGGTCCCGGCGAGGACGAGGTGGGGACGGTGCCGGGTGCGGAGGGCGCCGGTCAGCGGACCGGCGCCGACGATCGCGACCTCGCGCGGGGTGGCAAGGTAGAAGTCGAGCGTCTGCAGCAGGTGGCCGAAGGCGAGCGGGTGGCGCAGGGCGATCTCGGCGTGCAGCGCGAGCACGCCGGTGGCGTGACGCTCGTAGGCGGCGTCGCCCGACAGGCGGGCGAGGCGCAGAAGGCCGAGTGCCGCCGCGGAGTTGCCCGACGGGATCGGCGTGTCCTCGAGGTCCTTGCGGCGGCTGACCAGGTGGGGCGTGCCGGCGGCGGTGGTGAAGAAGCCCCCGTGCTCGCGGTCGGCGAAGCGGTCGATCATCGCGTCGGCGAGCGCCACCGCCTCGACGTACCAGCGCTCGTCGAACGTCGCCTCGTAGAGTACGAGCAGCGCCTGCAGCAGGTAGGCGTGGTCCTCGAGGTAGGCGGGGAGGGTGGCGCGTCCCTCCTTCCAGGTGCGCAGCAGCTGGTTCTCGCCGTCGCGGAGCTCGCGCAGGACGAAGGTGGCACAGGTGCGAGCCGCCGTCACGTAGTCCTCGCGGCCGAGCGCCGCGCCCGCGTCGGCGAGCGCGGCGATCATCAGGGCGTTCCACGCGGTGAGGCGCTTGTCGTCGAGGCCGGGGCGCACGCGGTGCTCGCGCGCGGCGAGCAGGCGACGGCGGATCTCGGCCAGCTCCTCGGGAGGGTTGCCGTGGGCCTCGAGCACCCAGGCCTGCCCCTCGAAGTTCGGCGCCGCGCCGGGCGGGCCGCAGAAATAGGCGCTCGCCATCGGCGCCAGCTCCGATCCGACCGCCTCGGCCAGCTGCTCGCTCGTCCAGACGTAGTAGCGGCCCTCGACGCCCTCGGAGTCCGCGTCGAGCGCGGCGCAGAAGCCGCCCTCGGGCCCGCGCAGCTCGCGCAGCGCCCAGTCGAGCGTCTCGACGCAGACATCGCGGAAGCGGGGCTCCCGGGTGACCTGCCAGCCGTGCAGGTAGGCGCGGGCGAGCAGCGCGTTGTCGTAGAGCATCTTCTCGAAATGCGGCACGGTCCAGGTCGCGTCCACGGCGTAACGGGCGAAGCCACCCCCGACGTGGTCATAGATGCCGCCGTCGGCCATCGCGTGGAGCGTCGCGGGGGCGAGCTCGGCGTCCCCGGCGGCGAGCAGGAACTCGAGCACGCAGTGGGGCGGGAACTTCGGCGCGCCACCCCAGCCGCCGTGCGCGCGGTCGAACATCTGCCCGAGCGCCTGCACCGTGTCGGGGACGGCGCTCTGGGGCACGTGCGCCTCCTCGACACGGGTCGGCGAGGCGGTCGCGGCGATCGCCGCGGCGAGCCGGCCGCCCTGCTCGCGCACCTCCTCGGGCCGCTCCCGCCACGCCTCGTCGATCGCCTCGAGCACCAACCGCCAGCTCGGCAGTCCCGGTCGCGGCACGGGCGGGAAATAGGTCCCGGCGAAGAACGGCTCCTGCTCCGGGGTGAGGAACACGTTGAGGGGCCAGCCGCCCTGGCCGGTCATCGTCTGGCAGGCCGCCATGCACACCGCGTCGATGTCGGGGCGCTCCTCCCGGTCGACCTTCACGCAGACGAAGCGCTCGTTCATGAGCGCCGCGGTCTGCGGGTCCTCGAACGACTCGTGCGCCATGACGTGACACCAGTGGCACGCCGAGTACCCGATCGAGACGAGCAGCGGACGGTTCTCCGCGCGCGCCCGGGCGAGCGCCTCCTCGCCCCACGGGTACCAGTCGACCGGGTTCTCGGCGTGCTGACGCAGGTAGGGCGAGGTCTCCTGCGCGAGTCGGTTCACCCTGCCCAGGCTACCCGTCGGCGGCCCCGCCGTAGGCGCGCCAGCTCGCCAGCGCCACGGCGGCGATCACCGTGCCCGCTCCCGCGTAGGCGGCGCGCGGTCCGAGCGGGTCGGCCACGGCGCCGGCGATCAGGGCGGTGATCGGGAGCGTGCCCGGGATCGCCATGCTCCAGGCGCCCATGACCCGGCCACGGAGATCCGGCGTGGTCCGCAGCTGGACGAGCGTGTTGGTCGCCGCGATCATCCAGATCGAGGTCAGGCCGGTGGCGAGGATCCCGCCGTACAGGACGGGCACGTCGGGGGCGAGGGCGGTGACGATCACGGCGGCGCCGGTGAGCAGCGCGAGGATCCGCACGTGGACGCCGGCCGGCTCCCGGCGGGCGGCCAGCAGTGCGCCGGGAAGGGCGCCGAGACCGAACAGCGCGAGCAGCACCCCGTATCCGCTGCCCCCGAGATGAAACGCGCGCGTGGCGAGCAGCGGGAAGAAGAGGGTCGGGCTGAACAGCACGGTGGAGCTGGCGCCGAGCAGCAGGCAGGCCCGCAGCAGCGGGCGCGACCAGGCGTAGCGCAGGCCGTCGAGCGCACTCGGTCGGGTGGTGCCGGCCCCCCGGCCGGCCCCGGCGCCCGCGATCGAGCGGTAGCGCAGCAGCACCGCGAGCGGGGCGGCGTAGCTGACGGCGTTGATCAGCACGCAGGCGGCCGGCCCCGAGGTGGCGAGCAGGAGCCCGCCCAGGGCCGGGCCGAGCACGCGCGAGAGGTTGAGGATCACCTCGTAGAGGCTGACGGCGCCCGCCACCCGCTCCGGGCCGACGAGGTCGAGCACGTAGATCTGGCGGGCCGGGCCGTCGAGCGCGTTGACGACGCCGCTGGCGAGCGGGAGGGCGACGAGCGGCCAGTAGCTCGCCGTCCCCGAGACGATGAGCGCGTAGAGCAGCAGGCTCTGGGCGGCGAGCAGGCCCTGCGTCCAGATGAGGAGCATGCGGCGGTCGTGATGGTCGATCAGCGAGCCGGCCCAGAGCCCGAGCACGAGCATCGGGCCGAGTCCGGCCGAGGAGAGCAGCCCGAGTTGCACGCCGCTGCCGTGCCAGCGCAGCACCAGCCAGCCGACGGCCACCATCTGGGTCATCAGCCCCGAGGCGGAGGTCACCTGGCCGAGGAACCACCAGCGGAACGGGCGCACCGCCAGCGCCGCCCGCGGGCCGCCGCGGAACGCGGTGGGGCTCGTTGCTGTCACGATAGGTCCAGCCTAGGTCCGAAACGCGTTCCACGCCCCAGGAGGCATCCAGCATGTACCGAGTGACCGTGCAGTCGACGAGCGCGCCCGCCGCCGTCGGCCCGTACTCCCACGCCGTGCGCGTGTCCGGCGAGTTGCTCTTCCTCTCCGGCCAGATTCCGCTGGACCCCGCCACCGGGGAGATCGTGGGCGACACGCCGGCCGAACAGGCGCGGAAGTGCCTCGAGAACCTGCACGCGATCGCCTCCGACGCGGGATGCTCGCTGGAGGACGCCGTCAAGATCACCGTCTACCTCACCGACATCGCCGCGTTCGCCGAGGTCAACGAGGTCTACGCGGGCTTCTTCCGGACCGAGCCGCCGGCTCGGGTGGCGATCGCCGTCGCCGCGCTGCCGCGCGGCGCCCAGGTCGAGATCGACGCCGTCATCGCCGTCGGCGCATGAGGCGGTGATCGCCCCGGTGTCCGCCGATTCCGGAGGGTCGCGCCCCGTCACGCAGGAGAGCATCCTGCGTGCCGCGCGAGCGGGGGAGGGCGTCGTGCGCGAGACGCCGATCGTCACCGCCCGCACCCTGTCGGAGCGGGCGGGGACCCGGATCGTGCTCAAGGCCGAGAACCTCCAGGGCACCGGCTCGTTCAAGCTGCGCGGCGCGATGGCCAAGATCAGCGCGCTCGGTGAGCGGACCGGGGTCGGGGTCGTCTGCGGGAGCGCCGGCAACCACGCGCAGGCGGTGGCCTACGCCGCCCGTTCGCGCGGTGTCCCCTGCGAGGTGTTCATGCCCGAGCTCGCGCCGATCGCGAAGGCCGACGCGGTCCGCGCGCTCGGGGCCACGCTGCACCTCGGGGGGCGCTCGGTGGACGAGGCCGTGGCCGCGGCCCGGGCCCGGGCGGCGGAGGCGGGGATGCAGTTCATCCACCCGTTCGACGACCCGGACGTGATCTCCGGCCAGGCCGGAGTCGGGCTCGAGCTGCTGCGCCAGGTGCCCGACCTGGCGCGGGTCGTCGTGCCGGTCGGCGGCGGCGGGTTGATCAGCGGTGTCGCCGTCGCCGTCCGGACCCAGCGTCCCGAGGTCGAGGTCATCGGCGTGCAGGTCGAGGCCTGCTCCCCGTTCCTGGAATCGCTGCGGGCCGGGCATCCGGTGGCGGTGGAGTCGGTACGGACGATCGCCGACGGCATCGCCGTGAAGCGGCCCGGGGACCTGACGCTGAAACTGATCGACGAGCTGGTGGCCGACCTCGTGCTCGTCGACGAGGATCAGGTCGCCGAGGCGATGGTCTTCCTGCTCGAGCGCTCGAAGCTCGTGGTGGAGGGGGCCGGAGCGGTCGGCGTCGCCGCGCTGCTCGCCGACCGGCTCCCCGGCCCCGTCGACGGCACCACGGTGCTCGTGCTCTCCGGGGGCAACGTCGGAGCGGGGATGCTCGCCGAGGTGGCTCGCCGGCACGAGACGCAGGCGCACCGCCGCCTCGTGCTGCGCGTGCGCATCCCGGACCTGCCCGGGAGCCTCGCCGCGCTGCTCGGCATGGTCAGCCAGACCGGGGCGAACCTGCTCGACGTCCAGCACATCCGTGAGGGGCTCGATCTGCACATCCAGGAGACGGCCGTGCAGCTCGTGCTCGAGACGCGGGGCGCCGAGCACGCCGCGGCCGTGCACGCGGCGCTCGCCGCCGGGGGCTACGAGGAGACGACCGAGATCCTCTGACGCGCCTCGTCGACGAGCGCGGTCATGACCCGGCTCGAGGTGTCGGCCTCGGGATGCCACTGCACCCCGAGGACGAAGCTCGCGTCGGGCAGCTCGATCGCCTCGGCCAGGTCGTCCTGGGTCGAGCGGCCGGTGACGACGAGGCCCTCTCCGAGCTCGTCGATCGCCTGGTGATGGTGGGACTTCGTCATGGTCAGCTCACCGCCGGCGGCCTGGGCGGGGAGGGAGCCGGGCACCAGCGCGACGTCATGCTCGTTGCCGTCGAAGGTGCCGATGTTGCGCCGGTGCTCGTCGTGGTGGAGCACCTCCGGCAGGTGCTGGATGAGCGTCCCGCCGCGCAGGACGTTCAGGACCTGCATCCCCCGGCAGACGCAGAGCGTCGGCAGATCCCGCTCGATCGCGCGCTCGAGCAGCGCGAACTCGAAGGCGTCCCGGGCCGGGACGAGCCCGACGGTCTCGGGGTGCTGCTCCTGCCCGTAGCGGGCGGGATCGACGTCGCAGCCGCCCGCCAGGACGAGCGCGTCGACGCGGTCGAGCACCTCGTCCGGGTTCTCCACGAGCAGCGGGTCCGGAGGCAGCATCATCGCCATCCCGCCCGCCCGCTGGATCGACTCGATGTAGGAGAACTGCAGCAGCGCGCACGGTCCGCCGACCCACACGCCGTAGCTGGCGATCTCGAGGGCGGTGGCGATTCCGATGACGGGACGGCGACTGCTCATGCGCGGACTCCTACTCGATGAGTGCCTGTCGCTTCAGCGTACTCACCGGCGCGCTGCCACGGGGCGGCCTCCGGCCGGTCAGCCGCCGAGGGCGGCGCGCGCGGCGAGCGCGCCCGGCACGTCGTCGGTGATCACTGCGGCCACGCGCGCGTCCGAGAGCAGCGACGCGTGGTCGGCGGCCATGAAGTCCCAGACGATCAGCTCGAGCCCGGCCGACGTGACGGCGTCGATCAGGGACTCCTGGACGAGGCCCATCGACGGGAGCACGACGGTGGCGCCGGCGGCGCGGGCGCGCCGCGGCGCCCACAGCGCGGTGATCTCGAGCAGCAGCCCGAGCCGCAGCGTCGGCGCGAGTGCGGCGAGCTTGGCGAGCAGCGGGTCCAGGAAGGAGGTGACGAGCAGGTCCCCTCCGGCGGCCGTGAAGCCCTCGAGCAGGGGGACGATCTCCTCGACGTAGCCGTCCTCCTTCAGCTCGACGTCGAGCGCGATGCGCCCGGCCGCCCAGTCGAGCACGTCGCTGAGCAGCGGGGGCCGCAGTCCCGTGCGCTCCGCGAAGGCCTCGAGCGAGCAGGAGTCGAGCGCGACGCCCGCGTGCGCGTGGTCGTGGAGGATGACCAGCCGGCCATCCGCGGTCCGACGGACGTCGAGCTCGATCATGTCGGCGCCGGCCGCGAGCGCGAGCTCAAAGGCCTCCATCGTGTTCTCGACCGCCACCGTGTGCAGGCCACGGTGGGCGATCACCCTCGGGTGTCCCGTCATCACGACGCGACGCTAGCAGCGGACGCGACCCCGCCGAGCCCTGGCACGAGGCGGGCAAATGTGAAGAAAATGTTGACGTCCGATGGCCAAAAGGTATATGAAGCGAACCTTGACAAGATCGTCACAATTGCCCCATCGGTTCCCATTAGGTTCCAGAGGGTCAAACGAGACCACCAGTGCCTGGTAGGTCGGGGAGACGACCACAAACGATCCCTGTGAGGAGGGTCATGTCTGTTATGAAACGTCGCGTCGGTGCGTCGGCGGTTGCCGTCGTGGCCGCGGCCGGCTGCGGTCTGGGCGTGAGCTCGGCCGCCGTCGCCAAGAGCGCGAAGAAGGTCAACTGGGCGACCGTGACCTCCGCCAAGGCCGGCGGCGGCTTTGCGGCGCTCGTGAAGGCGGCCAAGGCTGAGAAGACGCTGAACGTCATCGCGCTGCCGCCCACCTGGGCCAACTACGGCAAGGAGATCTCGGCGTTCAGCCGCAAGTACGGCATCAAGGTCGTCAGCGAGGCTCCCAACGACTCGAGCGCCCAGGAGATCCAGGCCCTCACACAGGACAAGGGCCGCAGCTCCGAGCCCGACGTCATCGACGTCGGCCAGTCCTACACGGCGGCGCAGGGCTTCTCCTCGCTCACCGCTCCGTACAAGGTGCAGACCTGGAGCATGATCCCGGCACCGGCCAAGGCCCGCAACGGCCAGTGGTTCAACGATTACGGCGGATACATCTCCTTCGGCTGCAACATGAGCGTCGTCAAGGTCTGCCCGACGACGTGGAAGGCGCTCCTGAGCCCGCAGTACAAGGGTGACGTGACCCTGAACGGTGCGATCGGCCAGGCGGCTGCGGCCACGGACGCCGTGTACGCGGCGGCGCTCAACAACGGCGGCTCGCTCAGCAACGTCCAGCCCGGCATCAGCTTCTTCCAGACCCTGAAGTCGAACGGCAACTTCAACTCGACCGACTGCAACTCGCCGTCGGTGATCGAGGCGAATCAGTGCCCGATCCTGATCAACTGGGACTACCTGAACAGCGCGAAGTCCTACGGGCTGACGCCCAGCGTGGCCTCGCACTGGAAGGTCGTCGACCCGAGCGGCAAGGAGTTCGCCGGGTACTACGTGCAGGCGATCAGCAAGAACGCTCCCCATCCGGCGGCCGCCCGCCTGTGGGAGGAGTTCCTGTACTCCACCCAGGGCCAGAACATCTGGCTCTCCGGCGGCGCTCGTCCGATCGAGCTCCCCGCGATGGTGAAGGCGCACACCGAGAACAAGAAGTCCTACGCGGCGCTGCCCAAGGCGCCGGGTCAGGCCGAGCTGCCCACCGTCGCTGAGTCCACCAAGGCCGGCGCGGCGATCGCCGCTGCCTTCCCGGCTTGACGAGCGGCACTGGAGCAATCGCAGTGACCAGCGAGCCCGCGGCGCCCAGGCGCCGCGGGCTCGCCCGCACCTCGGTCGGCGGGGCCTGGGTGGGGATGGTCCCCTTCACCGTCTACGTGCTCATCTTCATGGGGCTCCCGCTCTATGAGGTCGTGCACGGAGCTGTCACGAGTGACACCAACCAGCTCACCTGGCAGAACTTCTCGACGATCTTCAGCTCATCCTCGTACTGGATCCCGCTGGAGAACAGCCTGATCCTGTCGGCGTGGACCTCCGCGCTCGGCGCGATCTTCGGGACCTGGCTCGCCGCGGCCGTCGTGGCCAGTCCGGCCGGCAGCCTCCTGCGCCGGGTCGTCGCCAGCGCCTCCGGGGTGCTCGCCTACTTCGGGGGAGTCGCCCTCGCCTTCATGCTGATCGCCGCCTACGGGCGCGCTCCGGGCGGCGTGCTCACCACGTGGCTCAAGCACATCGGGATCGACCTCTACAACCAGGGTTTCAGCATCTCCTCCCTGCTCGGCGTCGGCGTCGCCTATGTCTTCTTCCAGGTGCCGCTCATGGTCATCCTCATCACCCCCGCACTCGAGGGTCTGCGCCCGCAGTGGCAGGAGGCGGCCGAGAACCTGGGCGCGTCGAAGCTCGACTACATGCGCCACGTCGCCGTGCCGGTGATGGCCCCCGCCTTCATCGGCGCGCTGCTCGTGCTGTTCGGCAACGCCTTTGCCGCCTACGCCACCGCGCTCGCGCTCGTCGGCGTGACGATCCCGCTCATCCCGGCCGCGATCAACGCCGCGATCAACGGCAACGTCCTCGTCAACCAGGATCGCATCGCCTTCGCGCTCGGCGTCGAGATGATCCTGATCGTGTCGATCGTGATGTTCTTCTACTGGATGGTTCAGCGTCGCGCCCGGAGGTGGTTGCAATAGGCACCGTCGGTCTTGGTGGCCCCGGAGCGCTGGGTGGCGGCGCCCTCATCGGGGAGATCGACGAGGCGGGTGCGCCGCGCCCCCCGGCGGGCCGGCGCTGGCAGCGCCCTCCGGCGTGGCGCCTGGTCATCCTCGTGATCGCCTTCCTCTTCTACGCGTTCCCCTTCGCCGCCGCCGTCAAATACAGCCTGGTGCAGAGCGACGGGAGCTTCGGCTTCAACAACTACTCGCAGATCGTCAGCGACGGCGCTGTGCGCGACTCGCTCTACACGTCGCTGGAGATCTCGGCGATCGCCGCCGTCGCCGTCGTCCTGCTGATGCTGCCGACCGTGGTGCTCGTGCGCCTGCGCCTGCCCCGGCTCACGCTGCTGCTCGAGGGGGTCACGATCCTGCCCCTCGTGGTCCCGCCGATCGTGCTCGCCTCCGGCCTCGCCCACCTGCAGGGCAGCGCGCCGGAGTGGCTCGTCAAGCTCTGGTTCAACCACCCGCTGACGGGCCTCACCCCGACCTACGTCGTGCTGGCGATGCCGTTCTCCTATCGGGCGATCGACACGGGCGTCCGGGCGATCGACCTGCGGACGCTGGTCGATGCCTCGCGCAGCCTTGGCGCCTCCTGGTTCATGACGCTCACGCGCGTGATCCTGCCCAACGTCGAGACCGCGGTGCTCGGGGCGATCTTCCTGACCGTCGCGCTCTGCATGGGCGAGGTGGTGCTCTCCTCGATCATGCTCTACAACAACGTGCTTCCGGTTGAGATGATCCAGGTCGGCGCGTCGAGCCCCGGCGTCTCGGTGGCGATCTCGATCCTGGCCCTCGTGTTCGTGTTCGTCCTGCTCTTCTCACTGTCCTTCCTCGCCCGCCGTCGGCGCGGCTCGACCTCGGTCCGGGTGATCTGATGATTCGCTTCGAAGGAGTTCAACGCCACTACGGATCCGTCGCCGCGCTGGCCGGGCTCGATCTGGAGATCGCCGACGGCGAGCTCGTCGCGCTGCTCGGACCGTCGGGCTGCGGCAAGACCACCGCGCTCAGGATCCTCGGCGGCTTCGATCACCCGACCGCCGGGCGCCTGCTCGTGGACGGCCGGGACATCACCGGGGTGCCGGCCAACAAGCGCGACATGGGCATGGTCTTCCAGGCCTACAGCCTCTTTCCGAACATGGACGTCCGCAACAACGTCGCCTTTGGCCTGCGGATGCGCCGCCAGGACAAGGCCAGCCGGTTGCAGCGGGCCGACGAGCTGCTCGAGCTGGTCGGCCTCGTCGAGCACGCCGACCGCTATCCGCACCAGCTCTCGGGCGGGCAGCAGCAGCGGGTCGCGATCGCGCGGGCGCTCGCCATCGAGCCGAAGGTGCTGCTGCTCGACGAGCCGCTCTCGGCCCTCGACGCCCGCGTGCGCGCACAGCTCCGGGTGGAGATCCGCAACCTCCAGCAGCGGCTCGGCATCACCACCCTGTTCGTGACCCACGACCAGTCCGAGGCGCTCTCGATGGCCGACCGGGTCGGGGTGATGCAGTCCGGCCGGCTCGAGCAGCTCGACACACCGGAGAACGTCTACCGACATCCCGCGACGGCGTTCGCCGCCGAGTTCGTCGGGGCGATGAACCGCTTGCCCGGACGGATGGGCGACGCCGGCGACGTGCAGGTTCTCGGCCAGCGCCTGTCCGTGCTCAATCCGGACGGACGTGAGCCCGGGGCGCCCGTGCAGGCGCTTCTGCGCCCCGAGGCGGTCTCGGTCGTGCGGGACACCGCCGGCGCGGGGGAGGTCACGCAGCGCACGTTCCTGGGCGCCTCGGTGCGGCTCGAGGTGGTGCTCGACGGCGGGCAGAAGGTGCTCGTGGAGGCGTCGAGCCACGACGTGGGCGTCGAGGTCGGCACCCGGGTGGGTCTGCGGATCCTCGCCGACGCGGTGGTCGTCGCCAGCCCGGGAGTGGCCCCCGACCCCGAGGCGACGCCGGTCGTCGCCTGATTCGGTCGGCCGGCGAGGACGGTTGTGGCCTGACCGGGCGGCCCCGGCCGCGCTCGGCCGGGGCCCCTGGCCGCGCCGCTCGAAACTGGGCCAACGCCTGCAGGCGCTCCAGCGGGACGGCCGCCCGCCGATTACCTCGAACATGGCCCCGCCGCTGGCATCGAGCCCGCAGTTCAGCCCCTGGTCCTGGGATGTCGAGACGGATGTCATCTGGTGTCTCCCCGGCCTCTTCCCGATGCATGGCCACCGTTGGCCCGCGGATGCCGTCGACGCGACCACGGCGCTTCCCCTGTCCCGGGAACGCTGGATCGAGTTGCTTCCCGCCGCCCAGCGCGAGCGCGTGGCGGGGCTGTTCGAGGCGATCCTCGAGACCGGCATCGGCGGGGAGCTCACCTATCCGGTCACCGCCGAGGCCGCGATCCGATGGATCCTGCTGCAGGCGGCGGTGGGGGAGAGCGAGCAGGGACGGGTTCTCCATGTGCTCGGTTACGTGCGCAACGTCACCGCGGACAAGCTGCTCGAACTTCGCCATGACCGCGCGGAGCGGGACCTCGAGCAGCAGCAGCAGGTGCTCGAACGGATCGCGCTCGGGGACCCGCTCGAGGAGACCCTGACGCTCCTGTGCCGCCACCTGGAACGGACGCAGCCCGGTGCCTTCGCCGCGATCAGGCTGCACGACCAGGCGGCCGGAGTGCTGCGGATCGGCGCGGCGCCGTCGCTCTCCGGCGACTACTGCGCCGCGACCGACGGTCTGGCCGTCACGGAGGGCAACGGCGCCTGCGCGACCGCTGTGGCGACGGGTCAGGTGGTGGTCATCGAGGATGTGCGCGCCGACGCGCGCGCCGCCGCCGGGCTCGAGCTGTTCGACAGCTTCGCCCTGCGCTCGATGTGGTCCTGCCCGCTGCGAAGCGTGACGGGCGCGATCCTCGGCACGATCGCGCTCTACCGGTCCGAGCCGCATGCTCCGACCGACGCCGAGGTGAACGCCGTGGCTCGCCTCGGACACCTCGCCGCCCTGGCGATCGAGCGAAGCGGCATCCAGAGCGCGCTCGAACTGAGCGCCGAGGTGGTCCCGCCGGTCGGGCTGCTCAACCGCACGAGCTTCCTGGAGGTGCTCGCGGCTCGCCTGGGCGAGTGCGTACGACGCACCGCGCTGCTCTTCGTCGAGGTGGACCGGCTGAAGTACGTCGCCGACGACCTCGGGCGGAGCGCGAGCGCGGCGCTCCTCTCGGAGGTCGTGCGGCGGATGCGCGCGGCCGTGGGCCTCGACGCCCTCATCGGCCGCTTCTCGAGTGACGAGTTCCTGCTGGCGGTCGACGGCTCCTCGCCCGAGCGTCTGGAGGAGCTCGTCACGCGTCTGCAGGTCGCCTTCTCGACCTCCGTGCCGGCGCGTGACCTCGAGCTGTTCCTCGTCGCCACCGTCGGAGTGGCCGTGGCGGACGGCGCGCGGGACGCCCACGGTCTCGTGCGTGACGCCGCGGCGGCGATGCAGGCGGCGCGCGCGGAGGCGCTCGGCGGGGTGCGCGTCTACACCCAGGCGTTGCGGCCGGCGAGCATCGATCTGATCGGCCGCGAATCGGAGCTCCGCCGCGCGATCGACTTTGGCGAGCTCGTGCTCCATTACCAGCCGATCCTCGACATCGCGCGCCACCGCTGGGATCGGCTCGAGGCGCTCGTGCGCTGGGACCATCCGACCCGCGGTCTTCTGGCGCCGGGCGAGTTCATCCCGCTGGCGGAGAAGAGCGGGTTGATCGTGCCGCTCGGACAGCGGGTGATCGAGCTGGCGGCACGGGAGAGCGCGAGTTGGGTCGCCGCGATGCCCGAGCTGCGGATCGCGGTCAACATCTCGGTCCTCCAGCTCGATGATCCGCGCTTCGTGGAAACGACGCTCGAGCAGCTCGAGCGCGCCGGACTGCCGCTGCCGAGCCTCAACTTCGAGATCGCCGAGTCGGGCCTGATCCAGAAGCTGGACAGCGTGGCACCCGTGCTCGAGCGGCTGCAGGAGCATTCCCTGCGGGCGGTCGTCGATGACTTCGGCGCGGGGTACTCCTCGCTGGCGCGGCTCGGCGAATTGCCCATCACCTCGCTGAAGATCGATGGGCGCTTCATCGGGCGCATCACCCGAGACCCGGCGGCCCACACGGTGGTCCGTTCGATCATCGAGATCGCGCGGGCGCACGGGCTCTCCGTCGTCGCCGAGGGGGTCGAGGATGCCGAGACGCTCGCCGCGGTCGAGCAGCTCGGCTGCGACTACGCGCAGGGGTTCCATGTCGCCCTGCCCGCGCCGGCCGACCGGGTCTCGGCGCTGCTCTTCGAAGCCACCTCGCCGCGCCACCTGCGGCTCGTGCCGCCCCGCGACTGAGCTCGGCCGGGCGCGGGCGTCTCAGCCGTTCGTCGAGGGGCCGGGCCGAGCGGGCGCCGGCCACCCCATCGCCGCTGTAGTGTTCCCACGACAGGGAGGTACGGGATGTCAGCGCGACCGACGGGCCTTGAGGCGGGCCAGCTGCAGTCGACCCTCGAACCGGACGATCGTCCCGCGAAGGACGCCGCGGCCGCTCTCGCCGCCGACCTCCGGTTTCAGCAGCGGATGCTCGAGCGGATCATCGCCGGGGACCCGCTCGAGGTCTCCCTCACCGAGCTGTGCCTGCACGTCGAGCGTCACGTTCAGGATGCCCACTGCACCGTGCTGCTCCTCGACCGCAGCCGGGGGGTGTTGCGCCACCTGGCCGCACCGACCCTCCCGACGCCCTTCGTCAACCAGATCGACGGCCTGCCGGTCGGAGAGGGGTTCGGCGCCTGCGGCACCGCCGCCGCGCGGCGCGAGGTCGTGATCGTCGCGGACATCCGCACGGACCCGCTGACCGAGGTGTTCGTCGACCTCGCTCGCGCCTATGACCTCGGGTCGGTCTGGTCCTACCCGCTCGTGCGTGCCGGCGGCGAGGTGCTGGGAACCTTCGCCCTCTACCGGGCGAGCCGCCATTCACCCGCCCCGGAGGAGCTCGGCGTCGTCGCCGCGGCGAGCCGCCTCGCGACGCTCGCGGTCGACCGTGAGCGGTCCGAGCGCGCCCTGCAGGAGGCGGTCAACGTCGACCCACTCACCGGCCTGCCCAACCGCGCGCGCTTCCTGGAGGTGATGAACGGCGAGCTGGAGGCCGGCCGACGCATCAGCGTGATGATGGTGCGGCTCGACCGCTTCGGGCGGGTCAGCCAGAGCGTGGGCGAGATCGGCGGCGACCGGCTGGTCGTCGAGGTCGGCGAGCGGTTGCGCGCGGTGACCCCCGAGCGGGGAGCGATGGCGCGCTTCGCCCGTGATGCCTTCCTGATGATGGTCCCCGCGCTGGAGCCGGACGGGGTGGCCGAGCTCACCGACACCGTCACCCGGGCGATGCGGCCGCCGTTTCATGCGGACGGAGTCGAGCTGCTGTTGACGGCGAGCATCGGCATTGCCACGAGCGGTGAGGCGGCGGACGCCTACGCCCTGGTCCGGGAGGCCGACGTCGCCATGCGCGCCGCTCAGGCCGGTGGGCCAGGCCATCACCAGGTGTACGACCTGACGCTGCGGGCACGGCAGCTCGAGCGACTGCGCACGGAGGCGCAGTTGCGGCGCGCGATCGACGGCGACGAACTGATCGTCCATTACCAGCCGATCCTCCGTGTCGCGGATCGGCGCTGGAGCGCCGTCGAGGCGCTCGTGCGCTGGCAGCACCCCGACCGGGGCCTGCTCGGCCCGGACGAGTTCATCCCGCTCGCCGAGGAGACCGGCCTGATCGTGCCGCTCGGTCTGCGCGTGCTGGAGATCGTCTGCCGTCAGGCCCGTCGCTGGCAGGCGAGCCTCCCCGAGCTCCGCGTGGCCGTCAACGCCTCGCCGCTGGAGCTCGCCTCACCGACGATGGCTCACGCCTTCAGCGCGACGGTCACGCGTCACGGGCTCGCACCGTCGATGGTCACGGTCGAGGTGACGGAGTCGGCGCTGATGGAGGAGGTGGACACCGCGCACGCCGTCCTGCACGAGCTGACGGCGGCCGGGGTGGATGTGGTGATCGATGATTTCGGCACCGGGTATTCCTCGCTCGCTCGCCTCGGGGAGCTGCCGATCAGCGGCCTGAAGATCGACCGGCGCTTCACGCGCGGACTGGGGCGCGATGCGGCGGCCCTCAGGGTCGTTCGCGCCATCGCCGAGCTGGCCGGCGCGTACGGCCTCGAGGTCGTCGTCGAGGGGATCGAGGATGCCGCGGCGCTCGGGAGCGTCGATGCGCTCGGCTGTCGGTACGCCCAGGGGTTCCACCTCGGGCGCCCGGGTCCGGCGGACGCCGTCGAGTCGCTGTTGGCCCGGGCGCTCCCCCAGCCACCGGCCTCTCCTGAGACGGAGCGGCGGCCCGCCGTGCCCTAGACTCCGTCGCCTGACCGCGCCGACCGACACCCGGAGCCTGATCGAGACCGGCATCCGCCGCTTCCTCGAGGAGGTTCCCGGCCTGGCTGCGCTGAAGATCGTCGCGGGGCTCGAGCTTCACGGACGCGGGGACGTGCAGCTGTATCGCATCGAGCTGCCGGGTCCCGCGGTGACCAAGACGCTGCCGACCGACGCCAAGCTGACGCTCGAGGTCCGCCGCGACCGCTTCAACGAGCTGGCGACGAAGGGCCATCTGGCCGACTGGCGGCGAGCCTTCGAGCGCGGCGAGGTCCGAGCCACCGGGATCGATCAGTACCTCAAGCTGATCGTGAAGGTGGTGGAGGCGCAGGAGGAGCGGTCGCGGACCCGCCGCGCCCGCTCCCACCCGTAACCGGACCGCCGCCCCCCGCTCCCCGCTCCCACCCGTAACCGAGCGCGCCCGCGCCCGGGGTGCTCAGGCGAGCACGAACTGGCCGACGAGCTTCTCGAGCTCCTCGGCGGTGACGGCGAGCTGCTGGGCGCTGGCGGCGATCTGCTGGGTGGCGGCGCTCGTCTGCTCGGTGCTGGCCGACACCTGCTGCGTTGAGGCGCTCGAGGCCTCGGCCACCGCGGCAACGGAGTTCATCGTCGCGCGCATGCGGTCGCCCGAGCTGGCGATCTGACGGATCGCGGCGGCGATCTCCTCGACGCGCGTGCTCATGTCCTCGACGCTCTGCCCGATCTGCAGGAACGCCTCGCGCGCCTGCTCCACCGTCCCGACCCCATCCTGGGTCTGGCTGACACCGAGCTCGACAACATCGACCGCGCG
>DAIDJO010000074.1 GCA_027451345.1 Solirubrobacterales bacterium | reverse complement strand
CATCGAGATCATCCGCCACCCGCCGCGCAGCGCGGCGGCGAGCACGTACCGCATCTTCGGCGAGACGCTGCGCGGCATGAAGACGACCTTCGCCCGCCTCGTGGAGGGTCCGAAGACGATCCAGTACCCGGAGGAGAAGACCCCGGTGTACCCGCGCTTCCGCGGACGCCACAAGCTCCACCGCTTCGAATCCGACGATCCGAGCCACCCCGGGCTCGAGAAGTGCGTCGGCTGCTCGCTCTGCGCCGCCGCCTGCCCGGCCGACTGCATCCGCGTGGTGGCGGCGGAGAACACCCCCGAGAACCGTGTGTCGGCCGGCGAGCGGTACGCCGCCGTGTACGAGATCAACCTGAGCCGCTGCATCTTCTGCGGGTACTGCGAGATCGCCTGCCCGTTCGACGCCATCACGATGGGGCACGACTACGAGATGTCGGACTACACCCGCTCCGACCTCATCTTCACCAAGGAGATGCTCCTCGCCGAGCCGCTCGAGCGCACGCCGCTGAGGACGGAAGGGGAGTAGGGCCCGCCCGGTCAGCCATGTCCGCCGTCCTCTTCTTCCTCAGTGCCATCGTCGCGCTCGCGGGCGCGATCGGCGTCGTCGTCCTGCGCAACCCGCTCTACGCGGTGCTCTCGCTCGTCTGCCACCTCGTCGCCCTCGCCGCGCTCTTCCTGCTCCTCCGCGCCGAGTTCGTCGCGGCGGCGCAGGTCGTCGTCTACGCCGGCGCGGTCATGGTGCTCTACGTGTTCGTCGTCGCCTACGTGGGCGGAGGCGATGAGGTCGCGGCGGGGAGCTCGCTGCGCATCCTCGGCCCCCTCTTCGCCATCGCGCTCGCCGTCGAGCTCTTCATCGCCATGCTCGGCACGGCGCTCTCCGGCATCCACGGCAAGGGCGCCCCGTACACCCTCGGCTTCGGCGACCCCGAGCACATCGGGCGCCTCTTCCTCACCGATTATCTGTTCGCGTTCGAGGTGGCCTCGCTGCTGCTGCTCGTCGCCGCGGTGGGCGCGGTCGTGCTCGCGCGCCGCCGCCGCGGACTCGAGGAGAGCGGGAGCGACCTCGCGACGCTGTTCTCCCAGCCCCGGCCGGCCTTCACCGGCACGCTCGCCGAGGCTGCGGGCGTGCGCCGCGTGCGCGAGCAGCTCGAGCAGGCCCACGGTGGCGTCATCGAGGTTCTCGGCGGCGAACCGGCCGACCGCGAGATGACGGCGACGGTCGTGGGCACGCACGACACCAAGGACGGCGGCAACGCCGACGGGGAGCGGAGCTGATGGCGCTCGGCTGGTATCTCGCCGTCTCGGTTCTGATCTTCTGCATCGGCGCCGGTGGCGTGCTCGTGCGGCGCAATCCCCTCGTGATCCTGCTCTGCCTCGAGCTGATGCTCAACGCCGCCAACCTCGCCCTCGTCACCTTCGCCCGCATGCACGGCGGCGAGGCCGGCCAGATCTTCGCGCTGATCGTGATGGTGGTGGCCGCCTGCGAGGTGACGGTGGGCCTCGGCCTCCTGGTGGCGATCAGTCGCCGCAACCTGCCTATCGATGTCGACGAACTGCGTGAGCTGAACGGATGAGCCCGACTACCTGGGGCTGGCTCGTCCTGCTGTTCCCGCTGCTGGGCACGATCACGATCGGCCTCGGCTTCCGGACCTACAGCAGGGCGGCCGGCGTGATTGGAACCGCCGCAATCGGACTGGCCTTCGTGTGCGCGGTCGGCGCGCTGATCGCGCTGCTCGGCCGCGCCGGCACGCACCGTGAGGTCGTCTCGAGCCTGTGGAGCTACGACGTCAGCGCGGGTGTGGACGCCCGGCTGCAGATCCTCGTCGACCCCATCTCCGTCTTCATGATGCTCGTGGTGACCGGCGTCTCGACGCTGATCCACCTCTATTCGACGGCCTACATGCGCTCGGACGAGGGCTACTCGAGGTACTTCGCCTACCTGAACTACTTCGTCCTCTCGATGCTCATCCTGGTCCTCGGCGGCAACTTCGTGATGCTGATCATCGGCTGGGCGTTCGTCGGCGCCGCGTCCTACCTGCTCATCTCCTTCTGGTACCGCCGCACGACCGCCACCGGCGCGGGCATCAAGGCGTTCGTGATCAACGTGCTCGGGGACGTCGGCCTGGTGCTCGGCACCTTCTTCATCTTCCGCCACACGCACACCGTGTCGTTCCTCGGCAGCTTCGCCGCGACCCCGCACGTCTTCCACACCGACTCGACCGACCTCGTCGCGGGCTGCCTGCTCTTCCTCGTCGGCGCGTTCGCCAAGTCGGCGCAGGTGCCGCTGCACACCTGGCTGCCCGACGCCATGGAGGGTCCGACGCCCGTCTCCTCGCTGATCCACGCCGCCACCATGGTGACGGCCGGCGTCTACCTGATCGTGCGCCTGCACCCGCTCTTCCAGCTCGCCCCGACGGCCGGCGAGGTGGGGGCCATCATCGGCTGCCTCACCCTGCTGATCGCGGGCACGATCGCCCTCGTCGTCACCGACATCAAGCGGGTGATCGCCTACTCGACGATGTCCCAGATCGGTTACATGATCATGGGCGCCTCGGCCGGCGCCTACTCGGCCGCGCTCTTCCACCTGATGACGCACGCCTTCTTCAAGGCGCTCCTCTTTATGGCGGCCGGCTCGATCATCGGCGCCATGGCCGGCAACCAGTCGCTCGATCGCATGAGCGGGTTCCGCCGGGCCATGCCCTTCACCTTCGGCTGCTTCCTCGTCGGGGGCCTGGCGCTCTCCGGGATTCCGCCGTTCTCCGGCTGGCTCTCCAAGGACGCCATCATCGCCTACGTCAACAACCGAGGCGGCATCTACGAGGTGCTCGGGATCCTCGGGTACCTCGGGGCGCTGCTCACCGGGCTCTACACGTTCCGCATGATCTTCCGCGCCTTCTTCGGGGAGCCCTCGCCCGAGGCGCGCGAGCTCGAGCACGGCCACATCGCCCACGCCGAGGTCCCGACCAACCCCGCCACGGGCGAGGAGGAGGACATGGAGGTCGGGTTCCCCGGGCCCGAGCACGTGATCGCCGAGCGCGAGCCCGCGATGAAGATCGCGATGGGGCTGCTCGCCCTGCTCGCGATCGTCGGCGGGTTCATCCAGCTCCCCGGCGTCAGCCACGTGATCACCACGTTCCTCGGCTCCTCGCTCGCCGACGCTCCGCTCGCCTCGGCCGCGCACGAACCGTCGAACGGGACCGCCTGGATCGGGCTGATCATCGGCGCCGTGATCGGCCTGGTGGGGATCACGCTCGCCTACAGCGTCTACGTCCGCCGCCCCGGCACCGCCGCGCGGTTCCAGGCCGCGCTGCCCTGGCTGCATCGGTTCCTCGTCAACAAGTGGTACTTCGACGAGCTCATCGACGTGCTCGTCGTCCGGCCCGCGCTGGCCATCGGCCGGTTCGTGGAGACGGTGCTCGAGCGCATCGTCATCGCCGGCGGCGTCACCGGCGGGGTCACCGCCGCGGTCCGCTCCGGGTCGGCCGCCGTCCGCCGGGCGCAGACCGGGGTGCTGCGGCTGTACGCCGCCGCCGTGATCCTCGGGCTCTCCGCCGTGGTCCTCTACTTCCTGATCTCCTCGACCTGAGCCGACCGACCCCGTGCACCTCGCCCACCCCTCCTCCGCGCCGTTCACGCTGTCGATCCTGATCTGGCTGCCGCTGGCGCTCGCCCTGATCGTCAACGCGCTGCCCGCCCGGGCCGTCGGCCGCGCGGCCGCCGTCGCCAGCCTGCTGCCCGTCGCCGTCGCCGTCACCTTCGTCGTCGACTTCAACTCGCACTTCCCGGGGCTGCAGTTCGTCACCGACCAGGTCTGGATCGGCGCGCTGGGGATTCACTACAAGCTCGGCATCAACGGCCTGAACCTGGCGCTCGTCCTGCTCACCACCGTGCTGTTCACCGTCTCGCTGGCGTGGTCGGCGATGCGTGAGGTCGACCGCCCTCACACCTACTACTTCTGGTTCGGGCTTGCCGAGAGCGCCGTGCTCGGCGCGTTCCTCGCCCAGGACCTGATGCTGTTCGTGGCGTTCTTCGATCTGATGCTGATCCCGTTCTACTTCCTGGTCGGCTCCTGGGGCACCGGCGAGCGCGTGCGGGCCACGATCAAGATGGTCATCTACACGATGGTCGGCTCGTTCCTGATGCTCGCCGCCGCCGTCGCCACGGGCGTCATCGCCTCCGGGGATCACGGCACGGCGCTCAACTTCACCTTCAGCGCGCTGCAGCATCTTCCGCTCTCGCGCACCGACGAGAACTGGATCTTCCTCGCCTTCGCCCTCGCCTTCCTGGTGAAGATGCCGATCACCCCGTTCCACGGTTGGCTGGCCGACGCCTACAAGTCGATGCCGATCCCGGCCGTCGCCGTGTTCTCCGGGGTCGTGGCGAAGGTCGCCAGCTACGGGTTCCTGCAGATCGTCCTGCCGCTCTTCCCGCACGCCGCGCACCACTTCCAGGTGCTGATGCTGATCATCGCCCTCGTCTCGATCATGTGGGGCACGGCGATGGCCTTCACGACCGGCGACGCGCGTCTCGTCATCGCCTACTCGAGCGTCGCCCAGATGGGCTTCATCCTGCTCGGGATCTTCTCGCTCACCCCGCAGGGCGGTCAGGGTGCGCTGCTGCAGATGCTCAACCACGGCGTCGTCACGGCCGCCTCGTTCTTCGTCGTCGCGGCGCTCGCGGCCCGTGCCGGCGGCAGCGAGCGCCTCGAGGACATGGGCGGGATCGCGTTCCGCGCCCCGGTGCTGGCGACGCTGTTCTTGATCGTGACGCTCGCGAACCTCGCGATGCCGGGCTCGTCGAACTTCATCGGCGAGTTCATGATCCTCCTCGGCACGTTCGACTCGCACATCGCGATCGCGCTGATCGCGTCGGTCGCCGTCGTCGGCGCGTCCTTCTACGCGCTGCGGCTGTTCATCCGCGCGATGCACAACCGCGTCGGGGGGCGGGTGGTGTCGCTGGAGATCAGCCGCGCCGAGGCGGTGGCCATCGTTCCGCTCTGCCTGATCATCCTGGCGCTCGCCTTCTTCCCGCAGTTCGGGCTGAGCAAGTCGGAGGGCTCG
Organism: Solirubrobacterales bacterium; assembly: GCA_027451345.1. GTDB lineage: Bacteria > Actinomycetota > Thermoleophilia > Solirubrobacterales > Solirubrobacteraceae > Palsa-465. The sequence continues at coordinate 37,875 of DAIDJO010000074.1, read as the reverse complement.
ATGCGGCTCTCGACCTATGCCGCCGCGCAGCCGGGCGGGAACGCCTCCCCCTCGCTCCCGAGCGCGCAGTCCGCGGAGCTCACCGGCTGGTGGGCCTACCCGCCGCTGCGCCAGCTCGCCTACTCCCCGCAGAAGCCGCGGCGCGTCTACACCTACCGCACGACCTCGACCCACCGCACCCTTCACTCATGAGCTCACTGATCCTCGCCACCGCGCACGTCAAGGGCCCGCACATCGATTGGGCCGAGCTCTCGCCCATCGTCGTGCTCGCCGTGGGGGCGATCGTCGTGCTGCTCGCCGGCCTGGCCGGCCAGGCGCAGCTGCGCAGGAGGGTGATCCCGGTCCTCTCGCTCGTCACGCTCGCGGGGGCGGTCGGCACCGAGATCTGGCGGTTCCCCCATGCCCAGACGATCGTCGCCGGCGCGCTGCGGATGGACGACCTCGGGCTGATCGTGGATCTCGTCTGCGCCGTGTCCGCCGCCGCCGCCGTGCTGCTCTCCCTGCGCGCCGAGGCGCCGCGCGAGGCCGGCCACGGCGAGTTCCACGGCCTGTTGCTCTTCAGCGTCATGGGCATGGCCGTGCTCATCTCCGCCCAGGATCTGATCACGCTCTTCATCGGACTCGAGCTCCTGTCGATCCCGCTCTACGTCCTGTGCGCCTCGGAGTACCGCCGCGAGGGCTCGCTCGAGTCCGGTCTGAAGTACCTGATCATCGGATCGGTCGGCTCCGCCACCCTCGTCTACGGGCTGGCGATGATCTACGGAGCCACCGGCCAAACCGGGTTCGATCAGATCGCCCGGGTGCTCGCGGGCGGCGGTGCGAACGGGACCCTGCTCGGCGACCCGCTGCTGCTGAGCGGCATCGCGCTCGTCGTCGTCGGGTTCGCCTTCAAGGCGTCGGTCGCGCCGTTCCACCAGTGGACGCCCGACGTGTACGAGGGCGCCCCCACCCCGATCACCGCCTTCATGGCGACCGCGACCAAGGCCGCCGCGCTCGCCGTCTTCCTGCGCTTCTTCGACGTGGCGGTCATCTCCGAGCAGACGACGTGGGCCCCCGCGCTCGCCACCCTGGCCACCGCCACGATGCTGATCGGCAACGTCGGCGCCCTCGGGCAGACGTCGCTGAAGCGACTGCTCGGCTACTCGGGCGTCGCCCAGGCCGGATACATGCTCTCCGGGGTCGTCGTCGGCACGAGGCTCGGCGTCTCCTCGACCGTGTTCTACATCGTCGCCTACCTCCTGATGAACCTGGCCGCGTTCGCCGTGGTCCAGCACCAGGAGGCGGCCAGCGGTGACGACCGCATCGGCGGCCTGTCCGGGCTCGGGAGGCGCTCACCGGCCCTCGCCTGGTCGATCACGATCGCGATGCTCGCCCTCGCCGGTGTGCCCGGCACGGTCGGCTTCATCGGCAAGTTCCGCCTGATCGACGCGCTCGTCAACGGCGGCTACGGCTGGCTGGCCATCGTGCTCGTCGTCGGCGCGATGATCTCGCTCGGGTACTACCTGCGCGTCGTCGCCGCCGTGTGGATGTCCCCCGAAGGGGTGGGCGCCGCCACCGGCCCGACCCTGCCGGGGAACGTCGCGCCGGTCGCGGGCGGCTCGCCTGAGCTCGACAGGCTGCCCTACCCCGAGGTCGTCGCGGTCGGCGTCGTCTTCGCCGCGGCCACGATCTTCTTCGGGGTGATCCCGGGGCCGCTCTTCCACTTCGCCTCCCACGCCGGGGCGGCGCTCACCGGCCTGTTCTGAGATCCGGCGTCGCGAGCGCCGCCGGGTGCGGGCACGTGGGGCGCCCGGTCCAGCGCGCGCTCGCGCTCAGACCTTGCGCCACTCCGGGACCCAGGATCCGTCCTCGGTCCGGCGGAAGTCCTGGAAGAGGTTCGGCGCCTCCGCCTGCATGATCTCGGCGACGAGGTCGAAGACGAGCCGCAGCTCCTCCTCCGCGCCCTCCGCGGTGCGCATCTCGATGACGTGCCGGAGGGTGCGCACGTTCGCCGTCCACAGGATGTCCGTGCTGAGCCCGTCGGGGGCGAGGCGACGCAGCGCCGAGGTGATCTCCTTCTTGACGTGGAACGGCACGCCGTCATCGTCGACACCGAGCTGCTCGGCGGCGCTGCGCTGGAACTCCTCGAGCTGTTCGACCAGGCTGATCACCTGCTCCCGCAGCGGCTCGAGCGCGGGGGCGACCCGGAACCCGATGTCGGTGAGCCGCACGTAGCGCAGGCTCTCCTGGCTGAAGGCCGAGCCCGCCCGGTGGCGGATCAGCTCGTGGGTGAACACGCGACTGACGTTCCGGAACGCAAAGCTGTAGTTGGCGTGCTCGACGACGCTCCCGTGCGCGCTGCGCAGGACGTTGGCAAAGTACTCCCGCCGATCCGTGCGGATGCGGGTCACGTTCGGGTTGAGCCCGGGCTCCCAGCTGCGGTAGCACATCCGTCCGCCGAACTCCGCGAGCAGCTCGCCGTCGTTGAGCTGTTCGCGGGCCTCCTCGCGCATGTCGAGCCACGACGCCCCCCCGACCGATTCGAGGTACGCGCGCATCCCGTCGGCCGCCACCGCGGGGCGGGCGACCAGGAACACCTGGGGGGTCGTCTCGTGCATCGAAGCCATGCAAGCGAACCGCGCGGACGAACGCGGCCCGCCCCCGCGCCGATCTTCGCAAAGACCGCCCGAAACTCACCGTCCGGCCGCGCGGTGGGGGCGCGGCCAGGGGTGACGATGAGCCGCCGCACGCCGGCCTCCGGACTGTGGGAGGATCCCCTCATGCCCAGTTTCGGCAGGAACCGCCCGCAGCCCCCGACCGAGGAGGAACGGCGCGCGGCCGAGGTCGACCTCGAACGGATCCGCCAGGGCGGGATCCCGCTCGGGGCGGAGGACCGCCTGAGGCGCATCGGCAAGGCCGGCACCCCCTTCTTCACGAGCGACCTGAGCGCCAAGGAGTACGCCCTGGCGCAGGCATCCGGCCTGCAACCCGTCGCCCAGGTGATGGGCTCCTCGGTCGTTCAGCACGGCTGGTTGGGCAACCAGGGCGCGTACTACCGCTCGGGTGAGCTCCCGGCGCTCGCCGAGCCCTGGAACCTCGCTCGCGACCGCGCCTTCGGCCGTCTGCGCCAGGAGGCGGAGCTGGCGGGCGCCGACAGCGTGATCGGGATCGAGATGAACGCCGGGGGCGTCGGTGACCCGAACAACATCGAGCTGGTCGTCTTCGGCACCGCCGTCCGCGATACCACGGTGCCGCGCCGGGCCGACCGGCCGGTCGGCCTGTGCACGCTCTCGGGCCAGGAGGTCGACAAGCTGCGCCGGATCGGCGCGGAGGTCCGTGGCGTCGTGGGCCACACGACCGTCCTGTCCGTGCAGCTGGGGATGGGCTCGAGCTGGGTGATGAACTCCGGTGGCCTGCTCGGCGGGGGCGCCCGCGGTCTGAACACCGAGATCACGGAGATCGCCCAGGGTGTCTATGACGCCCGCAATCGCGCCATGCTCGAGGTCCGCCGCCAGGGCAACGCCGTGCAGGCCAACAACATCGTGATCTCGATGCTGCGCCACACCATCGAGCATTACGAGTACGAGCAGGCGGGCGGCTACCGCTACCACTACTTTCACGTGACCATGAACGTGCTGGGCACCGCGATCCGGCTGGGGGCGAGGGAGCCGCATCCCGCGCCACTGACCGGACCGATGCTGTCGATCAACCTCGGCAATGCGGCGAACAGGAGCTGAGACCTCTGTCCGAGTACGACCCCACCAGCACCGAGGGCCTCGCCGCTCACGCCAGCGAGCGACTCCAGATGAACGCCCGCGGGCTGTTCACCTCCGATCTCTCGGTCAACGAATACCTGTGCGTGGAGAAGGCCGGCTTCGAGCCCGTGGGGCTGGTGGTCGGCTCGAGCATCTATCACATCGGTTACCAGTTCGCGAGCCTGCGCCAGAACCAGGAGCTCGATGTCCTCAGCCAGGCGATGTACAACGCGCGTGAGCTGGCGATGACGCGCATGGAGGAGGAGGCCGACCAGCTCGGCGCCGATGGTGTCGTCGGCGTTCGCCTCGACATCGGCCGGTACGAGTGGGGCGCCGACATGGCCGAGTTCATCGCCATCGGGACCGCCATCCGCCACAAGGAGGGCCGGGTGCATCGCGCCCCCAACGGCCGGCCGTTCACCAGCGACCTCTCCGGGCAGGCCTTCTGGACGCTGATGCAGACCGGCAAGCGCCCCGTCGGGATGGTGATGGGCAGCTGCGTGTACCACGTCGCCCACCGCGGGATGCTGCAGTCGCTCAAGCAGACCGGTCGCAACGTCGAGCTCGAGCAGTACACCCAGGCGCTGTATGACGCGCGCGAGCTGGCCATGGAGCGGATGCAGACGGAGGCGGAGAGCATCGGCGACGGGGTGCTCGGCATCGTCGAGGTCAAGCTCCACGAGAACAGTCACGGCTGGGGCAGTCACACCATCGAGTTCTTCGCCGTCGGGACCGCGGTGGTCCCCAACGAGCATGTGAGCGAGGGTCACCAGCTGCCCGACATCACGCCGATGCTCGACCTCAACGATTAGCGCAGACCGCTGTCGTGACTGGCGCAACCTCGGGGCGACTGCCTGGGGCGGACGAGCGGAGAGAGGGGGATTCGAACCCCCGAACGAGTTATCCCCGTTACACGATTTCCAGTCGTGCCCGTTCAACCACTCCGGCACCTCTCCGGGAATCCCGGTTAGCGTAGCGGCCGGGACCCGCAGGCGCGCACCGGAGGGGCGCACCGGCCGGCCGGTGCGCCCCTCGCCTCACGCCCTCAGATGACCCAGGCGCCGCCGCGCAGCAGCGGCACCTCGGCCCCGTCGCGCGTCACGCCGGTGACGTCGACCTCGTCGGAGCCGACCATGAAGTCGACGTGGATCGCGCTCACGTTGGCCCGGTCGCGGTCGGGGCCCGCGTGGACCGAGAACGGGTAGGCGTTCCCGAGCGCGAGGTGCGAGGCGGCGTTCTCGTCGAGCAGGATCGAGTAGAACACCGACCCGCTCTGGCCGATGCGGCTCTCCCGATCGACGAGCGCCACCTCGCCGAGACGGGCTGCCCCCTCGTCCCTGGCCGTCATCGAGCGCAGGATCTCCGCGCCCGCGTCGGCGTCGATCTGCACGGCCCGGCCGTGCTCGAAGCGCACGCGCAGGCCCTCCACCGGAGCGGTGCCGGGCACGAGCAGCGGCTTGGTGGCGGTCACGACCCCGTCGACCCGGAGCGGGTCCGGGGCGGTGAACGTCTCCTCCGTCGGCAGGTTCGCCACGAAGTCGATCCCGTGGATGCTCCGCATCCGGCCGCTGATCCACCGCGAGCCCGGCAGCAGCCCGACGGTGAGGTCGGTGCCGGGCCCGTGGTAGTGCAGGCGGTCGAGCGCGAGCGCGTCGAGCCGACCGGACACCGACTCGAGCTGCGCGATCCGCGCCTCCCAGGCGGCGACCGGGTCGGGCTCGTCGAGGCGCAGGATGCGCTCGATCTGCTGCCACAGGAGCTCGTGGGCGTCCTCGGGCGCGAGGTCCGGGTGCACGAGCACGGCCCAATCCCGGTTGGGGAAGGGGAGGATCGACCAGTTCGTCTGCTCCTTGGCCGTGACGGTGATCGACTCGCGGGTCCGGGGGAGCAGGTCGAGCCCGAGCAGCTCGGGGTCGATGTCGTCGAACAGGTGGGGCTCGAGCGGGCCCTGGAACGAGACGCGCGCGGCGCCGGCCTCGCCGATGGCGAGGATCCGCTCCCCGATCCACGGCGGGACGTAGCCGAGGGTCTCCCGCCGGGCGTGGCGCAGGCGCGCGTGCTTGATGTGCGGGTCGTAGTAGCTGACGTCGACGAACAGCGCGCCGCGCCGGTACGCCGCCTCGGCGACGGCGCGCGCGATCGCCTCCTGGCCGAGCTCGGCCGAGACCGTCAGCACCTGGTCGGGCTGGACGTTGGCGCCGATCCCGACGGCGAGCTCGGCGATCGCCGCGATCCGCTCGCGCTCGGACCTCATGCCGAGGGGGCGGTCGCCGGGAAGATCCTCGCGAGCGTCCGTCCGGCGAGCGCGACCGACTCGAGGTCCTCCGGGTCGGCCAGCGTGAAGCAGTAGCCCTCGAGCCCCGCGTCGCGGTAGGCCTGCACCCGCTCGCCGACCTCATCGGCGTCGCCGGTGATCATCGTGTCGAGGCTCTCCTGTGGAGCGCCGCGCTCGAGCAGGGAGCGTTTCTTGGCCTCCGCCGCCTCATGCGTGGGGGCGATGAGGACGCGTCCGAGGGCGGTCTTGGTGATCTCGCCATACTCGCGCCCGACCTCCTGGCAGTGCCCCTGCAGGACCTCGAGCAGGTGCCGGATCCGGTCCGGGTCGCCGAACAGGTTGCAGCCGTCCCCGTACTGGGCGACGAGCCGCAGGGTCTTGCGCTCGCCGCTGCCGCCGATCAGGATCGGGATGTCACCGCGGACCGGCTTGGGGTTGTTGTACGCCCCGCGCGCCCGGAAGTGCTCGCCGTCGACGTGCGCCTCGTCCTGGGTGAACATCGCGCGGACGATCCGGAGCTCCTCCTCGAGCATCGCGAAGCGCGTCTTCAGCGGCGGGAACTCGTAGCCGTAGGCGACGTGCTCCTCCTCGAACCAGCCGGCGCCGATCCCGTGCCAGACGCGGCCGCGCGAGATGATGTCGAGCGTGGTGGTGGTCTTGGCGGCGAGCGCCGGATTCCGGTACGTCACGCTGCCGACGAGCAGGCCCATCGTGAGCCGCGTCGTGCGCGCCGCGATCGCGGCGAGCATCGTGGAGCCCTCGAACATCCAGTTCGTCGGCGGGCCCACGGGGGCGATCTGGTGGAGGTGGTCCATCACGGAGACGGAGCTGAAGCCCGACGCCTCGCAGGTGGTGGCGATCGAGGCGATCTTCTCGAACACCTCGTCCGGCCCGACACCGGGGTAGTTGAAGTTCGGGATGTGAAGCGAGAGGGTGATTGGTACACGCATGGGAAGAGACGCTACAACGGGGATGGAGCCGACCGAGGCGGGCCGACCCTTCGCCACCGCGACGGTGGCCCGCTTGGCCGCCGTCGGGTCAGCGCGCGAACCCCCGGTCCGGTCCCCCGCACGCCGGTCGGCCACCGGTCGGCCCGCTCACGTCATGGAGATCCAGCGCCTCCGCGGCTGGGCCGCGACATACTGGCGCGATGGATCGAACGCTCTACAGCAGTGAGCACCGGGACTTCGGCGACTCGTTCCGAGCCTTCCTGACCCGTCACGCGGTCCCCCACTACGAGCGGTGGGAGCGCGACGGAATCGTCCCGCGCGAGTTCTTCACCGAGGCGGGGCGCGACGGCTTTCTCGCCTTCGAGGTGGAGGAGGCGCATGGCGGCGCCGGCGTCAGCGACTTCCGTTTCAACGCGATGCTCCACGAGGTCGGCTTCGGCATGGACCTCACCGGCGCCGTGGGCGGGATCACCCTGCACAACGACATCTGCCTGCCGTACTTCACCTCGTACTGCAACGAGGAACAGCGCGAGCGCTGGCTGCCGGGCATCGCCAACGGTGACCACCTGACCTCGGTGGCGATGACCGAGCCGGGGGCCGGCTCGGATCTCGCCGGCATCGCCACGCGCGCGGTCCGCACCGAGGGGGGCTGGATCGTCAATGGCGCCAAGACGTTCATCACCAACGGGATCAACTCGGACCTCGTCATCGCCGTCGTGCGGACCGACCCGGACGACCGCCACGGCGGGCTCAGCCTGCTCGTGATCGAGCGGGGGATGGAGGGCTTCGAGCGCGGTCGCAATCTCGAGAAGGTCGGCCTGCACAGCGCCGACACGGCCGAGATGTTCTTTCAGGACGTGTTCGTCCCCGAGGAGAACCTGCTCGGCGAGGAGGGGATGGGCTTCCGCTACCTCACCTCGAACCTGCCCCAGGAGCGCCTTTCGGTCGCGATCTCCGGGATCGTGATGGCGCGCACGGCGCTCGAGCACACCCTCGACTACGTCAAGTCGCGCAACGCCTTCGGCCGGTCGGTCGGCAGCTTCCAGAACAGCCGCTTCGTGCTCGCCGAGCTCGCCACGGAGGTTGAGATCGCCACGGTCTTCCTCGACCGCTGCATCCTGGCGCACAACGAGCGGGCGCTCACCGCCGTTGATGCGGCGATGGCCAAGTGGTGGTGCACCGACCTGCAGGGGCGGGTCGTCGACCGCTGCCTGCAGCTGCACGGCGGCTACGGCTACATGCTCGAGTACCCCATCGCCCGCTCGTTCGTCGACTCGCGGGTGTCGCGCATCTACGCGGGCACGAACGAGATCATGAAGGAGATCATCGGGCGCTCCCTCGGGCTCTGAGGGGAGGGGCACGCCCGCTCGGCCTCTGGGGCCGCAGGGGCACGCTCGCTCGGGGTCGGGCGGGCGCGGCGGAGCTGCGCGCCATGCGTTTCCGGGGCGTTCCACGCGCCTGCGTACTTGCGGTACCCTTTGCATGCAGCCCAGCTGAGGGACCTTAATCAGGACCCAACGGCCGACGGCTTCAATGGTGGTGGATGGATGGCCGCGCGGCTCGAGCCGCCGCGGCCTGTTTGTCAACAAAGAGGAGAGAGGTACCTCTATGGGTTCAAAGTACGGGCGGCTCGTCGCGCGTGGGCGCATGGCCGCCATTCCCGTCGTGGCCGCCGCTGCGGTCGCGGGTGGCGTCACCGGCGTGGCGAGCGCCTCGGCCAGCCACGTCAAGGGGCATTCGGCCGGTGCCGCGGTCAGCTCGACGACGCTCGCCGCCCTGAAGAAGTACGTCGCCGCCCAACAGAGCCCACCGGCGTGGCATGCGCCCGGTCCGGCGGTGAACGCCGTGCGGGCGCTCAAGGGCAAGAAGATCGTCACCTTCCCGATCAGCTCCGAGATCGACGCCTGCAACCTGAAGGGTCAGCAGGGCTACCTCGACGCGGAGGCCACGAAGCTCGGTGCCAAGGTCACCGCGCTCAGCTCCAACACCGGTCCCACGGGCTGGCAGTCCAACCTGACGCAGGCGATCACCGACAAGGCGAACGCCGTGGTGATGCTGTGTGGTCCGAGCGCTGCGCTGATCGCGCCGCAGCTGGCCGCCCTGAAGGCGCATCACATCCCCGTCGTGGACGGCAACTACAACCAGACCGGCGGATCGAAGGCCTTCCCGTTCACCAACCTGTCGGCTGAGTCGGGGGTCGACACCGCCGGTGGCCTGAAGACCGCCCTCGCCGACGCGCTGATCAACCTGAAGGGCAAGGCGGCGCACATCCTGTTCCTCAACAGCCCCCAGGTGGCGCAGTACCAGGGCGCGACCAACGAGCTCAAGCGGGCGATGAGCCAGTGGTGCAAGTCCTGCACCATCGTCAAGCAGGAGGACTTCGGCACCCAGGACTGGAGCGGTCCGAAGGAGATCTCCGCGGTCACCAGCGACCTTCAGGGCAACCCGAGCATCAACACGGTGATCGTCACGTTCGACGGCATGACCGACGGCATCGAGAGCGCCGTCCAGTCGGCCGCGGGCAGCCATCCCGGCCTGAAGATGTACGCCTGGGGCGGCGGCCTGGCCGAGATCAAGGCCGTCCAGACGAGCAGCACGTTCGTCGGCGACTCCGGTCCGAATGAGAAGTGGGACGCCTACGCCCAGCTCGACCAGGTGATCCGCCTGCTCGCGCACAAGGCGCCGGCCAAGCTCACGAAGGAGATCGCGCCGAACATGTACTTCACCAAGCAGAACGCGGCGAGCTTCTCCGTCGGCGGCAAGGGCACCGCGTACAGCGACAAGGCCTTCGCCAACGGGGCGTTCGTCAACGACTACCTGCATCTCTGGGGAGTCACCAAGTAGCAGCCCGCGTTGCGGGCGTCGTCTCGGTCGGTACAACTAGCGACATGAGTGGTACAGCACAGACGGCGCCCGCCTCCGCGGACACCACGGCCGCCCCGGCGCTCGAGGCGAGCAACCTCGCCAAGAGCTTCGGGGCGTCCCGTGCCCTCAAGGGAGTCGATCTCACGATCCACGCCGGTGAGGTCGTCGCCCTGCTCGGTGAGAACGGGTCGGGCAAATCCACGCTCGTCAAGATCCTCTCCGGCTACCACGAACCGGAGCCGGGCGGTTCGTTGCGGATGAACGGCGTCGACGTGCCGCTGCCCGTGCCGCTCGGACAGGCTCGCACCGTGGGGCTCGGCTTCGTCTACCAGGACCTTGGCCTCGCGCCCAACATGCAGGTGGTCGAGAACCTGTTCGTGGGGCGTCGCGTCAACGGTGCCGCCGGTTCGTTCTCGCGCATCAATTGGGGGGCCGAGCGCGAGCGCGCCCGCGAGATCTTCGAGCGCTACGGCGTCGATCTCGACCCGGGCGCGCAGACGGGACGGCTGCGGCCGACCTCGCAGGCGCTGCTCGCCATCGTCCGCGCCGCGGAGGAGCTGCACGACTACCGCCGCGCCCACGAGCGCGGCGGGGGCGTGCTCGTGCTCGACGAGCCGACCGTCTTTCTCCCCGAGCACGAGAAGGTCTTCCTGTTTGACCTCGTCCGTCGCATCGTCGGCGAGGGGTTCGGTGTGCTGTTCGTCTCCCACGACATGACCGCCGTGCGCGAGATCGCCCACCGGGCCGTCGTGCTCCGCGACGGCGCCAAGGTCGGGGACGTCGCCGTGGCGAGCGCGAGCGACGCCGACCTGATCGAGCTGGTGTCCGGGCACCGTCTCGATCGCTCGACGATCGAGCAGGCGACGACCTACGGCTCCCAGGCGGCCGTCGAGACCTCCGGGGAGGTGGTGCTGTCGGTCAGGGACGTGCGGAGCGGCCGTGTCCGCGGCGTCAGCTTCGAGCTGCGCGCGGGCGAGATTCTCGGCGTCGCCGGGCTGCTCGGCGCCGGCAGCGAGGACCTCCCCTACGTGCTCTTCGGCGACGCCGAGGGATCGAGCGGCGAGGTCCGCCTGCCCGACTGGAGCGGTGACGTCTCCGAGCTCAGCCCGGCCCGGTCGATCGGCCTCGGCATGGCCCTCGTGCCGGCGGACCGCAAGCAGCAGGGCGTGGTGCCCGATCTGCCGGTGGCGCTCAACATGCTCTCGCTCTCGTTGAAGAACTTCATGCAGGGGGGCTTCCTGCGGGTCGACCGGCTGATCGGCACCGCCAACCAGCGCACCGAGACCTATGACGTGCGTCCCCGGGACGCGTCGCTGAACGTCGCGGCACTGTCCGGCGGCAACCAGCAGAAGGTGGTGCTCGCGCGCTGGCTGGAGCAGGGACCACGGGTGCTGTTGCTGCACGAGCCCACCCAGGGCGTGGACGTCGCCACCCGTCACCAGATCTACGAGCTGATGCGGGCGCGCGCCGCCCAGGGGGTCGCGATCCTGTGGGTCTCGACCGACTTCGATGAGCTTGCCACCGTCTCGCACCGCATCCTGCTCTGCGCGCACGGGACGATCGCGGGGACGCTGGCGCCGCCCTACGCCCGCGACCGAATTACCAGTGAGGTCTACTCCGCCACCGCGCGTGGCGCCGGCAGAGAGGTGACAACGGCTCCATGACGACCAACGTGAACACACCGGCCGACGAGCGCCCCGCTCCATCGCCCTCCGGCCCGGGGGGTGGCTCGCGACCGACGGCGTTCTCGCGTGTCTTCAACGCCCGCGTGGCCGAGGCTTCGATGCTGCCGATCGCGTTCGCGCTGGTGATCGTGGGCTTCGGGATCGCGCGTCCCGGCACCTTCCTGCAGTGGTCGAACTTCACGAGCATCTTCGGGCTCAACTCGACGCAGCTGGTGCTGGTCATGGCGCTGCTGATCCCGCTGACCAACGGTGACCTCGATCTCTCCGTCGCCGAGCTCTCGGGCATGACCGGGATCCTCGTCGGCTGGCTGAACGTCAACCATGGTTGGGCGATCGTCCCCGCGATCCTGGTCGCGCTGGCCGTGGGTGTCCTCTGCGGAGCGATCAACGGCTGGATCATCGTCCGCTTCGATGTCAACCCGTTCATCGTCACCTTGGCCATGGGCAGCGTGTTCGACGGGATCGCGTTCTGGCTGCCCAACCAGCAGACGATTCCCGGGATCTCCCCGAAGCTCACCGACTGGACGGCGTTGCATCACATCCTCGGCATCCCGCTCGACTTCTGGTACGGGATCGTGATCATGCTCGTGCTCTTCTACGTGCTGACGTTCACGCCGTTCGGGCAGCGGTCGCTGTTCATCGGGCAGTCGCGCGAGGTGGCGCGGCTGAGCGGCTTCCGCGTGAGCTCGACGCGCTTCTGGGCCTTCGTGGCTGCGGGCTTCATCGCCGCGATCTCCGGCGTGATCAACGACGGCATCCTCGGCGCGGCGACCCCGCAGAACCAGGGGAACCTGCTGCTCGCCGTGTACGCGGCAGCCTTCCTGGGCTTCACCACCATCCAGCCGGGTCGCTTCAATGCGATCGGTGCCGGCATCTCGGTGTACTTCCTGGCGGTGGCGGTGAACGGCATGAACCTGCTCGGCGCCCAGACCTACATCCAGTCGCTCTTCTACGGCGTCTTCCTCGTGGTCGCGGTGGTCGCCTCCCGTGTCATCAACCGCCGGCGGGCAGCCTCCGCGGCCAGGGCGGCGAACTGATGACCGAGGCCGCGGTCTCCCAGGGACTCGCCGCGATCCTCGGCCTGCGGCAGCTGATCATGGATGGCGAGCTGCTCGCCGGAGACCGGCTCTCCGAGGTCCGGCTCGCCGCCCGCCTCGAGGTCTCCCGCACCCCGCTGCGCCTCGCCCTCGCCCAGCTCGAGCACGAGGGACTGCTCCAGCCGGTGCCCGGCGGCGGCTTCGTCGTGCGCTCCTTCAACGACCGCCAGGTGCGGGACGCGATCGAGCTGCGGGGCCTGCTGGAGGGCCAGGCGGCGCGGCTGGCCACCCAGCGCAACAACGGCGCCCGCGCGCTCGGAAACCTCGTCGCCTGCGTGGCCAAACTCGACCGCATCGTGGGCGGTGACGCCGGTCCGCCGACGGGCGAGGAGTTCGAGCTCTACGTCGAGCTCAACGACGCCTTCCACCAGGAGCTGTTCGTGCTCGCCGACAGCGACGTCCTGCGCGACGCCTACGGGCGCGTGCTCGCGCTGCCCTTCGCGCAGCCGAGCTTCTTTCTCGCCGCGCAGGCGGACACCAGCCAGTTCGAGCCGACCCTGGCCGCCGGCAACGCCCAGCATCATCTGATCCTCGATGCGATCGAGCGCGGGGACGCCGAGGAGGCGGAGCAGCTGTCCCGCGCCCACGCGATGCTCGCCGTCAAGAACCTCGAGGCGGTGCGCGTGAGCGGCGGCCTCGAGAAACTGCCCGGCAGCGGCCTCATCAGCGACGCCGAGCTGTCGCAGGCCGAGCTGCCGGCCTGACTCACAGATCACGACCGAGGAGGAGCAGGATGAGCGATGCCGGCCCCACGCAGCAGCGTCTGCTGATCGGCGGCGAATGGACCGACGGTGCCGCGGGCCGCTTCGAGGTGCGCAACCCGTTCACCGCGGAGGTCGCCTCCGTCGTCGCCGCGGCCGGCCGCGAGGACGCCCGTCGCGCCGCTGAGGCGGCGGCCCGAGCCTTCCCGGACTGGTCCGAGACGCCGCTGGCGCGGCGCCGTGAGCTGCTCGACCGAGCCGCTCAGCTGATGGCGGATCGGCAGACGGAGTTCGCCCAGGTGGTGGCCGACGAGACGGGCGGAACGTTCGGTTGGGGGATGTTCAACGTCGGGCTCGCCACCGGCATGCTGCGCGAGGCCGGGGTGCACGCCGCCGCCGCCCAGGATCGGGAGATCCACTCGCACGTCTCGGGCAAGCGCATGCGCGCCGTTCGGCAGCCGGCGGGCGTCGTCGTCGGGATCGCGCCGTGGAACGCCCCGGTGATCCTCGGGACGCGGGCGATCGCGGCGCCCCTCGCCCTCGGCAACACCGTCGTCCTGAAGGCCTCCGAGGCCTCGCCGCGGACGCACGGCCTGATCGTCGAGTGCCTGCAGCAGGCGGGCGTGCCGGACGGCGTCGTGAACCTCATCACCAACGCGCCGGCCGACGCCGCCGACGTCGTCGAGGAGCTGATCGCCCATCCGGCCGTTCGCCGCATCAACTTCACCGGCTCCAGCCATGTCGGCCGGATCATCGCCGAGACGGCCGGTCGCCATCTCAAGCGCGTCGTCCTCGAGCTCGGCGGCAAGGCCCCGCTCGTCGTCCTGGAGGACGCCGACCTCGATGCGGCCGCCGCCGCCGCGAACTTCGGCGCCTTCATGCATCAGGGCCAGATCTGCATGTCGACCGAGCGGATCGTCGTCGACCGCCGGGTGGCCGCTGACCTCGCCGAGAAGCTCACCGCCCGGGCCGCCGCCCTGAAGGTGGGCGATCCGCGCGATCCCTCCGTCCAGATCGGCCCGCTGATCAACACCGCGGCGCTCGACCGCGTCTCCGAGCTCGTCGAGGACGCCGTCGAGAAGGGCGCCGAGCTGCTGACGGGCGGTGAGGCGGACGGCCTCGTCTACCGCCCCACCGTGCTGCGCGGGGTCACGCCCGAGATGCGGATCTACCGCGAGGAGTCGTTCGGTCCGTCGGTCTCGATCATCGAGGTGGATGGCGCGGAGGAGGCCATCAACGTCGCCAACGACACCGACTACGGCCTGTCCGCGGCGATCTTCTCGCGCGACGTGGAGCGCGCCGAGCAGCTCGCGCGCCGGATCGAGAGCGGTATCTGCCACATCAACGACACCACGGTGCACGACGAGCCCCAGGTGCCGTTCGGTGGGGTGAAGGCGAGCGGGTGGGGGCGGTTCGGCGGCGAGTGGGCGGTCGAGGAGTTCACCGAGCTGCGTTGGATCACGATCCAGGACGAGCGGCGCGAGTACCCGATCTGAGCGAGCGCCGGGCACCGCGAGCGCCCGACCCACCCCGCGGCGGTCGCGGGAGCGACCGCTCTTAGCCTCCGCTTAGGTGCGGACGTACAGTTCGCGCAGAGTTTTCGGGAGGGGGCGGGGCCGGCCGAGCGCGCCGGCCCCGATCCGCCGGACATCCCCCGTGAGATCGGGGGGGCCGTTCGCGCTTCCGACCTGGCACCCTGCCGGTGTGAGCTCCACCGACGTCCCGTACGAGGGCCGCACCGCCTGGGCGCGCAATCTCACCGCCCCGGTGCGTGACTTTCTCAACACCGAGAGCGGCGGGGCGAGCGTGATGGTCGTCGCCACGGTGGTGGCGCTCGTCTGGGCCAACTCCCCCGTCTCCCACAGTTACACGAGCCTGTGGACGACCCGCCTCGCCCTCCGGCTCGGCGGTGACGCGGTCTCGGCCGAGCTGCGGACCTGGATCAACCAGGGCCTGATGACGCTCTTCTTCCTCGTGGTGGGCCTCGAGGCCAAGCGGCAACTCGACCTGGGTGAGCTGCGTGACCGCCGGCGGGTCGCCGTGCCGGCCATGGCGGCGCTCTGTGGGATCGCCGTTCCCACCGCGATCTTCCTGGCCTGGAACGCCGGTGGGCCCGGCGCTCCCGGCTGGGGCGCCGCGATCTCCACCGACACCGCCTTTGCCCTGGCCGCGGTCGGCCTCCTGGCCCCGCGCTCGGCCACCCGCATGCGCGTGTTCCTGCTCTCGCTCGCCGTGGTGGATGACCTGGCCGGCCTGCTCGTGCTCTCGATCGCCTACACGCATTCGGTCGACCTGATCGCGCTCGGCGCGGCGGTCGTCCAGTACGGCCTGCTCCTGGCGCTGCGCTGGCTGCCGCTGCCCCGGCGGGCGCTCAGCGTCGCGCTCGGGATCGGGATCTGGTTCGCCATGTTCCGCTCGGGGATCGATCCGGTCATCTCCGGCCTCGCCGTGGGCCTGGCCACGAGCGCCTACCTCCCCTCGCGCAGCGACCTGGCGGAGGTCGTCGAGCTGACCCGCACCTTCCGCGAGCAGCCGACCCCGGAGCTGGCGCGGGCGGCGCAGCGCAGCCTCGTCTCGTCGATCTCCCCCAACGAGCGGCTCCAGTACGAGCTGCACCCGTGGACGAGTTACCTCATCGTCCCCCTCTTCGCGCTCGCCAACGCCGGCGTGCACCTGAGCGGTGGGCTGCTCATCGCCGCCTACGGCTCGCCGGTCACCCTCGGCATCCTGACCGCCTACGCGCTGGGCAAACCGATCGGGGTCGTCAGCGGGGCCTGGATCGCCTCGCATCCGCGCCTGCGCGGCCCGCGCGCCTCCATCAGCCCGCCGGTGCTCCTCGCCGGGGGGGCGGTCGCCGGCGTCGGCTTCACCGTGTCGCTGCTCGTGTCGAGCCTCGCCTTCCGCGGACGCCTGCTCGAGGAGGCGAAGATCGGCACGCTCAGCACGCTCGTGGTCGCTC
The DNA here is from genome assembly GCA_027451345.1 of Solirubrobacterales bacterium. Lineage (GTDB taxonomy): Bacteria > Actinomycetota > Thermoleophilia > Solirubrobacterales > Solirubrobacteraceae > Palsa-465. The sequence continues at coordinate 21,609 of DAIDJO010000074.1, read as the reverse complement.
CCGTCCTCTCCTGGCTGGCGCTGCAGCTGATCCGCCGGCTGCCGGCGGACCTCCGCGCCCGGCAGATCGCCGCCACCGCCGAGGACATCCTCGACCTGTCGGCCGAGGTCGACCCCGCCCGCGACCACACGCGGGGCTCCGATCGGGCGCCGGTGACGATCGTCGAGTACGGGGACTTCGAGTGCTCGTACTGCGGCCAGGCCGAGTCGGTCATCCGCGAGCTGCTGACGGCGGGCGGGGAGGACATCCGCTACGTGTGGCGCCATCTCCCCCTCAACGACGTGCACCCCAACGCGCAGCTCGCCGCCGAGGCGGCCGAGGCCGCGGCGGCGCAGGGTCGCTTCTGGGAGATGTATGACCTGCTCCTCGCCCACCAGGGGCGGCTGCGCCTCGACGATCTCGAGGACTACGCCCGCCAGATCGGGCTCGACGTCGATCGGTTCCTCGACGCGATGCGCCGGCGCGAGTACCTCGAGCGCGTGCGCGAGGACGTCGCCTCGGCCGACGAGAGCGGCGTCACCGGCACGCCGACCTTCTTCATCAACGGCCGGCGGCACCACGGCGTCTACGACATCGAGACGCTCACGCGCGAGGTCGGCGCGGCCAAGCGCCGGGCGCAGCTGCTCGCGCGGGCCGCGGCGTAAGGTGTCCGGCGTGACGGACGTGGTGATCGTCGGGGGTGGTGCGGCCGGGCTGGTCTGTGCCCGGGACCTCAACCGGGCCGGGGTGGAGGTGACGCTCGTGGAGGCCTCCGACGGCCTCGGCGGCCGCGTGCGCAGCGACCGGGTCGACGGGTTCACCCTCGACCGCGGCTTCCAGATCCTGCTCACCGCCTATCCGCAGGTCCGGCAGCGGCTCGACGTGGCCGCGCTCGAGCTCGGCCGCTTCGCCCCCGGTGCGCTCGTCCGGACCGACGCCGGCATGGTCCGGCTGAGCGACCCGCTGCGCCGGCCCCAGGATCTCGTCGCGTCGGTGCGGGCGCCGGTCGGCGCGGTGGCGGACAGGCTCCGCGTCGCGGCGCTCGTGGCCGAGGTGTGCGCGCGCCCCGCCCGCTCGCTGCTGCGCCGCCCCGACACGAGCACGGCCCAGCGGCTGCGGCGCTTCGGTTTCTCGGCGGGGTTCATCGACTCCTTCTGGCGGCCGTTCTTCGCCGGCATCCAGCTCGACCCGGAGCTCGAGGTCTCCTCCAAGCGCTTCGACATCATCCTGCGGATGCTCGCGCTCGGTGCGACGGGGTTGCCGCGCGAGGGCATCGGCGCCGTCACCGCCCAGCTCGCCCGCGACCTCACGGGCCCGACCGGGCCGGTGGAGGTGCGCCTGGGTGCACCGGTCGCCTCCGTGGGCCCGGGTGAGGTGGAGCTCGCCTCCGGCGAGCGGCTGAACGCGAGGGCCGTCGTCGTCGCCACGGACGGGCCGCGCGCCCACGGGTTGCTCGGCGCCCGCGTTCCCGACCCCGGATCGCGGCCCGTGGCGGCCTGCTGGTTCTCGCTCCCGGCGCCTCCCGTCCACGCGCCCTTCCTGCTCCTCGACGGCGTCTCGGGCGGTCCGGCGCTCAACGCGGTGGTCATCAGTCAGGTGCAGCCGGCCTACGCGCCGCCCGGGCGGGCGCTGGTGGTGGCCGCCGTGCCCGGTCCTCGGGCGCTCGTCCCGGGGCTTGCCGATGAGGTCGCCGCACAGCTCTCGAGCTGGCTCGACGTGGCTCCGGGCGAGCTCGAGCTGGTCCGCACGGACGTCATCCCCCACGGGCAGCCGTCGCAGTCACCGCCGCTGAACGTGCGCCGTCGGGTCGACCTCGGTGACGGCCTGTTCGTCTGCGGCGACCATCGCGACACCGCGTCACTGCAGGGCGCGATGTTCAGCGGCGAGCGGACGGCGCGGGCCGTCCTGGGTCATCTCGGCGGGCCGGAGCGCCTCGCCGGCGCGTAGCCGATCGCGGGAGCCGCACCGCGCCGGGGGGTCAGGCGCCGTGCGATCCCAGGGCGAGCTCGCTGGGCTCGGGGCCGACCAGTGCCGCCTCGCGTGCGCTGTGCGGGAGCGTCCGCCAGAGCTCGGCGCCCGCGGCGAGGGCGATGGCCGCCAGCCCCGCGAGCACATAGGGGTTCTCGGCGAGGACGCCGTACTGCGGCAGATGTCCGCGGGTGGGGGCGTGCTCGATCAGCGGCCAGATGCTGTAGCCCCGCAGGGTGATCAGCAGTTCCACGCCGGCGGACACCGCCCCGACCACGGGGCGGCGGCGATTGGAGACGACGAGGGCGAGCAGGGCGGGCACCGCGATCGTCCAGTGGTGGGTCCAGGAGACCGGCGAGATCAGCAGACCCGCCAGCGCGGTGAGGAGAACGCCCCACAGCTCGTCACCTCGCCTCGCGGCGCGCGCCGCGAGCAGCATCGACACGCCCGCCACCACCGCCGAGAGGAGCACCCAGGCGAGCTCCGCGTGCTGGATCTGCGGGATCACGCGCAGGAGCATCCCGCGGAGCGATTGGTTGGCGACGCCCGCGCCCGAGTGGGGACCGTGCCCGGTCACGCGCGAGACGTTCAGGAACCGGCCGCTCCAATAGCTCCACGAGTCGGCCGGCAGGATCGCTGAGGACAGGAGGATCGACAGCAGGAACACGCCGAGCGCTCGCCCCGCCATGCGGCCCCGGCCGGTGAGCGCCAGGTACGGGATGAAGATGAGCGGGGTGAGCTTCATCGCGGCGGCCAGACCGATGCCGACGCCGCCCAGCCGGCCGCGGCTTCCCCGGGCGAGGTCCACGGTCACCAGCGCTGCGATCAGCAGATCGATCTGGCCGTAGCCGATCGTCGAGGTGATCGGCTCGCACCACAGGGCGGCCGCCGCGGCGAGCCATCCCCAGCCGCTGCCGGCGGTCAGCAGACGGCTCGCCGCACGCCGGATGAGGGAACCGCCGCCCGACCGAGCAGCGGGCGCGGGACCGCCGACGGGCGCGGGACCGCCCCCGGACCGCTCCACCTCCGGTCGCCGGGGCAGCCGCAGGGCGGCATGCACGGCGACGGCCGTCAGGACGATGTTCAGGAGCGTGACGAGCAGCTCCGCGTGGTGCAGGGACATCCACGTCAGCGGCAGCAGCAGGAGCGCCGCGAAGGGCGGATAGGTGAAGCCGAGGCCCCTCTTGAACCGCATCGAGTAGAGCGGGCGCCCGCTGTGGACGACGCGCGCGGCGTCGCGGTACACCCGCAGGTCGAAGAAATTGAACTTGTGCAGTGGGTGCAGCGGCGGCAGCGCCACGTGCGCGGCGGCAGCGTCCAGGACCAGGGCGGCCGCCCCGACGAACGCCAGCCGCGCCGACCAGCGGCCGCAGAGCTCCACCTTCGAGATCCTCACGGGCACGATTCTCGCCCGGTCCCCTAAACGCCCGCTTCGGCCCCCCTGGCCCCCTCGGGCGCCGGCGCCGACGGCTGCGCGGATGCTCAGTCGACGGAGAGGGGGGGATTCGAACCCCCGATACCGTTGCCGGTATACCGGTTTTCGAGACCGGCGCATTCAACCGCTCTGCCACCTCTCCAGAGGGCAGGGACCAAAAGTAGCGGCTCTCTCCGACGGGCGTCCGTTGGCGGCGCGCGGGCACCCGCCAACGTACCGATTGACGACGTCCGTCGGGCGACCGCAGGCTTCCGCACGGCGCGCCGTGCCTCGAGACGCCGGTCGCCATCACGTCGATTCCAGGAGGAGGATGACGCGGCCACGCCTCAGCGGCGGCTCGCGAAGAAGGCGCGCAGCAGGTCTCCGCATTCCTGCCCGAGCAGGCCGCCCGCCACCTGCGGGCGGTGGTTGAGCTGCGGGACGCTCAGCAGATCGACCACGCTGCCCGCCGCCCCGGCCTTCGGGTCGACGGTCCCGTAGACGACGCGGGGGAGCCGCCCGAGCACGATCGCGCCGGCGCACATCGCGCACGGCTCGAGCGTCACGTACATCACGGCGTCGAGCACCCGCCAGCTGCCCAGCGCGGCGCTCGCCTCGCGCAGCGCGAGGACCTCGGCGTGGGCGGTCGGATCGTTGCGCAGCTCACGCTCGTTGTGTCCCGCGCCGATGACCTCGCCATCCTTGACGATCACCGCGCCCACGGGCACGTCGTCGTGCTCCAGGGCGCGCTCGGCTTCGCGGAGGGCGAGGCGCATGTAGTACTCGTCGCGGGGGAAGAAGTGTCCGCTCACCACGCAGAGTGTCGCGCAGAACGACTCGTCGCTCGCACCGTCGCCCGCTCCGTGCTGTCCTACTGTGTGCTCCACGGCCGTGCGCGTCACGGCTGCCGCACCGCCCGCGCCCACTCGATGCCGCTCCCCGACGCCAGATACGACCCCGCCGTGGCCCGCCCGAGGTTCGGGAGCGTGCCGGTGCGGCTGCGGGGCCGCGCGGCCGCCGCCGCGCTGGCCGCCGCGGCGATCGGGCTCGCCCTCGCCGCCTCCGCGCTGACCTCGGGTGGGCCCGCTCGAGCCCCGAGCCCGCCGGTCACGCCGCCCTCGCCCTACGACCTCCACGAGCTGATCGTCGTGCACACCGACGGTGTCGCGGCGCTGCTCGCCGAGATCCGCGCGCGCACCGGCCTGCGACTCCGCGTCTCGACCCGGCCGGAGCTCACCCCGCACGAGACCCTGTTCGGGCTGCCCCGCGGTGTCACGCCGCCACGGGCGGCGGCGGCGATCGGGCCGCTGCCCGGCGTCATCCGCGCGCTCCCGGATCGCATCGCGCACATCGCCGGGCGATGGTTCCCCGACGATCCGGGCCGCACCCGCCGAATCCACGGCTGGGAGAAGCTGCAGTGGAATTTCCTCGCCGCCTCGGGGGTGAACGCCCCGCAGGCCTGGGCCAACCTGCTCGCCGACCACCGGCCCGGGGCCCGGGGCGTCGTCATCGCCGTCGTCGACACGGGCGTCGCCTTCCGCAACTGGAAGCAGTTCAGCCGATCCCCCGACCTCGGCTCGACGCGGTTCCGCGATCCCTGCGACCTGGTGGCGGGCCGGATCCGCCGCGGCGTGTGCACCGATCCCTACGCGCTGGACCGGGAGGGACACGGCACGTTCGTGGCGAGCTCGATCGCCGAGTCGACCAACAACGGGTACGGCCTCACGGGCCTCGCCTATCAGGCGACGCTGATCCCGGTGCGGGTGCTCGACGCTCAGGGCAACGGCGACTCCTCGACGATCGCCGCCGGGATCCGCTACGCCGTCGCCCACGGCGCCCGCGTCATCAACCTGAGCATCGAGTTCTCGCCGGGCACGACGATCGGCCAGATCCCCGACATCGTGTCGGCCATCGCCGACGCGCACGCCCACGGCGTGGTCGTCGTCGGTGCGGCCGGCAACGACGAGACGCGCACGCTCGATTTCCCGGCCGCGCTGCCCGGCGTGATCTCCGTGGGCGCCACGACACGCGATCTCTGTCTCGCGGTGTACTCCGACATCGGCCGGCAGCTCGACCTCGTCGCTCCGGGTGGCGGTGACGACGCCACATCGGTGACCGGCTCGAGGTGTCACCCTCAGCGCAACCTGCCCGACATCTATCAGATGACGTTCGCCAACTCCGCCCACCCGGGCCGGTTCGGGTATCCGAGTGGCTGGTTCGGCACGTCGATGGCGGCGCCCGACGTGTCGGCGGCGGCGGCGATGGTGATCGCGAGCGGCGTGCTCGGCCGCAGGCCGACGCCGCTCCAGATCCAGAACCGCCTCGAGGCGACGGCCCGGCCGCTCGGCATCGGCCAGCCGAACGACGCCTACGGCTACGGTCTGTTGAACATCGGCGCGGCCACCCGCCGGGGTGGCCCGCTCGTCCCCCCGACCCGGCCCTACGCCCTCGCCGGCGCGGACCGGGTCACGGTCGTCCGGTAGGTGCCTCAGGCCAGGCGCGTGATCGCGATGACGATCCCGGCCAGGACGAAGAGCACGATCAGCGCCTGCGTGTAGATCCAGAGCTTCGGCATCGGTCGGCCTGAACGCTAGCGGCTGGCCCTCAGACGACGGCCACGAGCTCGCGCTCGGTCAGCTCGTCGAGCAGGCCGATGCTGCGGGGCACGCCATCCTCGCCGACGCTGACGGCCCCACCGGGCCAGTAGGCGGCGGCGCCGTCGAGGCCCCGGACGACGACGGGCTCGTATCGCCAGCTGCCCGTGTTCACGAGCGCCGGCCGGCCGCGCTCGCCGCTGCGCCAGCGGGCCCGATCGTCGGTCGGGCGTGGCCCCCGCCGGTGGACGTGGCCGAAGATGACGTAGGCGGCGTCGACCTCGAGCGCCCGTGCGACGCTCAGCATCGCCGGCAGGGTGTGGCGCTGCATCTGCCGGTCGAGCAGCCACGCGTTCACCGGCGCCAGGCGCTTGGGCAGGTGCCGGTCGAGCCAGCGGTCGGGGAGCAGGCCGTCACGCAGATGCGGTGGCCCGGGATGGCTCGTCGCCACATACTCGGATTCGGCGGGCGTGGCGGGCCGGACGATCGCGCGGTGGTGCAACCCGTAGGAGGAGACGGGACGCAGGTAATGGTTGAGGTAATGGCCGTGTGTCGCCCAGACCCCGTCCTCCAGGCGGACGCCGGGATAGTGCACCTCGACGGTCGTCGCCGCGCACCAGGAGACGACCTCGGTCAGCCACGGGCTCGCGTCCGGCGGTACGAGGCTCTCCCGCCCGAGGGCCGGCCCGGCCGCCCGAGCCCAGTCGCGCACGAGCAGGTGGTCGTGGTTGCCGGGCAAGATCACCAGCCGCTTGTCCTCGCCGAGCTGCTCGGCGATGGCGCGGATCACCGGCTCGGCCACCGGGAAGGACTGCGCCGGGTGGGACTCCTGCAGTTCGACGATGTCGCCGAGCAGCACGAGACGGTCGTGACGGTCGATCGCCTCGAGCAGCCGCGCGAGCGGCCGCGGCCGGGTGAGGACGCTGATGCCACCGCCCTGGCCGAGGTGGACGTCGGAGATCACGAGCGTGCGCACGTCGTTGGATTAAACGCGTGGCGCGCCCCGCTGGGCGCGCCACCGGTCCGCGACCGTGCGCCGTCGGGCGATCGGCGCCGGTCTCAGGCGATGTAGAGCTCGGAGGCGAGATCCACGGCGACGCCCCGGGCGACGATGAGGACGGGGGCCGTCGTGCCGACGATCGCGTGCTCGGCGTGGGCCGAGAGCAGCGTCTGGCCGTGACGGGCCTCGGGTCGTGAGCCGACGATCAGCAGGTCCACGCCGTCGCTGCGGTCGGTCACCCGCGCGCCGAAGTGATTGGCGAAGGCGTGCGCGGTGTCGATCGCCGCGGCGTCGTCGAGGCCGGCCAGCAGCCCGATCACCCGAACCGGGCGCTCGAGGTGGCCGGCGGGCGCGATGGCGATCGAGACCGGGCCGCCCTGCATCAGCTGTTGGGTCGAGCGCTGCGGCGCGACCCGCCCCGCCGGCGTGCGGTACTCCGAGCCGAAGACTATCAGGTCGGCCTCCTCGGCGAGGGCGAGCTCCCTGAGGCCCTCGCTCGTGGAGCCGTTGCGCACGACGCGGGTCTCCACGTGCGCGTCGGGGAGCATCGCGGCCCCGCGGGCGAGCAGCTCCCGTGCCCGCTCGAGGTCCGGGTCGCTCGAGCCGTGGCGGACGTAGGCGAGGATCAGCCTCGCCCCGAGTTCGGCGAGCTCACGCGCCAGCGTGAGCGCATCCTCGTCGTTGGGTGTGCCGTCGTAGGAAACGATCGTCGTCAAGGACATCGCGACCCCTCTCATCTCGGAGCGAACCGACGCCGCACTGTTCCACCCCGCTGGCATCAGGGCCAGTGAACTTGATCATGTTTGCCATAAGATCTGCTGATGCTGAACCTCACCCGCCTCAGCATCCTGCGGGAGGTCGCCCACCGCGGCTCGTTCTCGGCGGCCGCGGACGCGCTCGACTACACCCAGTCCGCCGTCTCGCAGGCGATCGCCCGGCTCGAGTCCGAGACCGGCGCCGTGCTGCTCGTGCGGGAGCGCCGGGGGGTTCGGCCCACGGTGGCGGGAACGACGCTGCTGCGGCATGCGGATGCGATCCTCGCCCAGGTCCAGGCGGCGCAGGACGATCTGGCCGCGGTCCTCGGCCTGCGCGGGGGACGCCTGCGCATCGCCTCGTTTCCCTCGGCCGGCTCCACCCTGATCCCGCAGGCCGTCGCGGCCTTCCGCGCCCTCCACCCCAACGTCGAGCTCTCGCTCGGCGAGGGGGAGCCGGAGGACATCGCCCCACGGCTGCGGGCCGGCGAGTTCGACCTCGCCCTGCTCTTCGAGTTCCCGGGTGAGGCACAGCGGTTCCGGGGCCTCGCCGCCACGCCGCTGCTCCACGACCCCATGTGGCTCGCACTGCCCGTCGAGCACCCGCTCGCCCGCAAGCACGATCTCACCCTGCACGACGTCCGGGGCGAGGACTGGGTGCAGACCTCGGCGCAGAGCGCCTGCGCCCGGCACGTGGTGAGCGTCTGCCGCGGCGCGGGCTTCGAGCCGAGGGTCTCCTTCGAGTCCGACGACTACGACACGGTGCAGGGGCTCGTGGCCGCGGGCGTGGGCGTCGCGCTGATCCCGCGCCTGGCCCTGACGCAGCGCCGCCCGGGGCTCGTCGTGCGCCGGGTCGAGCCCGAGAACCCCGCCCGCCGGGTGTTCGCCGCCACCCCGCGCCAACCTGGGGTGGCTCCGGCCGCCGAGGTGATGCTGCAGATCCTCTCGCGCCGCGCGCACGAGTTCGTGTCCCTCGGCGAGGACTGACCGGGTAGCCTCAGGCAACCATGCCGCCGGGCAGCGACGCGCACCACGACGTCAGCCGGGACCGCCGCCGCCGCCTCAGCTTCGGCGCCGCCGCCGAGCAGTACGACCGGGTTCGGCCCGGCTACCCGGCGCGGATGATCGACGACGTCATCGCCTATGCGGACGCCCGGCCGGGCGACCACGTCCTCGACGTGGGGGCGGGCACCGGACGCGCCGGTCTCCTCTTCGCGCAGCGCGGCTACGCCGTGACGGCTGTCGAGCCCGACCGCGAGATGGCGGCGGTCGCGAGCCGACGGGCCGCGACCGCCGGACAGACGCTCGCCCTCCTGGTCTCCGACTTCGAGACCGCGTCGCTGCCGGCCGAACGCTTCCGGCTGATCGTCTCCGGCACCGCGTGGCACTGGGTGACGCCGGGGGTGCGCAACGACCTCGCCGCCCGCACGCTGGCCCCCGGCGGGGTGCTCGCCCCGTTCTGGAACCGCCCGCGCTGGTCGGGCCACCCGCTCCGGTCCCGGTTCGACCAGGCCTACGCGGCCGTGGCCCGGGAGTTCGCCGCGCGCCCACCCGGACCGATGAACCCGTTCGGCGCGCCGACGGAGGGGCGCGAGACGGCGGGGTGGCTCGAGCGCGAGTTCGCCGGCCGCGACGACTTCACCGACCTGGAAACCCGCCTGTACCTGTGGCGCCAGCGCTACAGCACCGAGGAGTACCTCGGCCTGCTCGCGACCCACTCCGATCACGCGCTGCTGCCCCGGTCGGCGCGTGAGCGCCTGTTCGCCGGGATCCGCGCCGCGATCGACGCGGCCGGAGGCAGCTTCGAGCTCGAGTACGAGACGATGCTCTGCCTGGCGCGCCGCCGCCCTACTTCAGCGCCTTGACCGCCTTGTGCAGCAGCACCTTGGCCTCCTTGTAGGTGCCGGTCGCGCCGAGGCCGATCGTGATCCCGCCGCCGATCACGGCGACGACGGCGAGCAGCACCGGCCAGCGGCGTTGGAGGAAGGTGCTGACCCGCACGAGCGGGACCTCGGCGCGCTCTCCGAGCAGCCACAGGAACGCGAGGATCACGAGCTGCGGCATCACGAAGCAGACGTTGAAGACCAGGATCAGCAGGATCTTCGGGATCAGGTCGAGCCCCGAGCCCTCGACGGCCGCGAGCGCCCCGAAGTACGGGAACGCGGTGGGCAGCTCGACGGCCATGATCGTCGCGCCGAGCAGCCAGCTCGCCCGCCCCTGGGCGCTGAAGGTGGGCAGCTGCTTCTGGCCGAGCCGGTCCCGGTGGATCCACAGCAGCGCGGCCACGGCGATCAGCACGACGCCGGCCAGCACCTCGAGCAGGTGGCGCACGATCAGGTCGGGCTTGGGCACGATGGAGAGCACGAGCTCGCCGGGGCCGAGGGCGATCAGCAGGCTGCCGAGGAAGTACACGGTGACGACCCCGGCGGTGAACTGGGCGAGCGGCCTGCGCGCCTGGGGCTGCGCCCCCATGTAGAGCGCCGGCGCGACCGTGGAGGGGTTGATCGAGTCGGCCAGTCCGATCGAGATGACGATGGCGATCAGCCGCAGCATGCGGCGCAATTCTCCCCCGCGACGCAAGCGGGGATACTTGCGGTCGTGCGCATCGCCGTGCTCGACGACTATCACCGGATCGCTCATGAGCTGGCCGACTGGGCGTCCCTCGGGGCCGAGGTCGACTTCTTCGACCGGCCGATCGCCCGCGAGCGGCTGCCCGTCGCCCTCGCGGCCTACGACGTGCTCGTGCTGATGCGGGAACGGACCGCGTTCCCGCGGGAGGTGCTCGAGCGCCTGCCCGCCCTGCGGCTGCTGGTCACCACCGGCATGCGCAACGCCGCGGTCGACATCGACTACCTGCGCGAGCGCGGGGTGCTCGTGTGCGGCACCGGGATCCCGGGCTACGGAGGCACGGACCTCGAGCCGCCGCCCGGAGTCCCGAGCACGATCGAGCTCACCTGGGCGCTGATCCTCGCCCTCGCCAAGCGGGTCGCCTGGGAGGACGCGGCGCTTCGGCGCGGCATCTGGCAGGAGGGCCTGCCGACGAACCTCGCGGGCGCAACGCTCGGGCTCGTCGGGCTCGGCCGGCTCGGCGCGCAGATGGTGGCGCCGGCGCGCGCCTTCGGGATGGAGGTGATCGCCTGGAGCCAGAACCTCACCCCGGAGCGCGCGGCCGAGGTGGGCGTCCGGCACGCCAGCCGCGAGGAACTGCTGGCCGCCAGCGACGTCGTCTCGATCCATCTCGTCCTCAGCGCCCGCAGCCGCGGCCTGATCGGCGCCGCCGAGCTGGGCCGGATGAAGCCCACTGCCGTGCTGGTCAACACCTCCCGGGGGCCGATCGTCGAGGAGGCCGCGCTGATCGACGCGCTCCGGGCGCGGCGCATCGCCGGCGCGGGCCTCGACGTCTACGACACCGAGCCCCTGCCTCCCGACCATCCGCTGCTGGGCCTGCCCAACGTCGTGCTCACGCCGCACCTGGGCTACGTCAGCCGGGAGGGCCTGGCCGAGATGTACGGGCAGGCCGTCGAGGACCTCGCCGCCTACCGGCGGGGCGAGCCGATCCGGGTCATCGCCTAGGCGGACGGGCTCGGCCCGCGACCAGCCGCTACACTCCGCGCAGCGCCGGATGGCGTGCGCCAGCACGCCCACAGCCCCGGCCAGAGCATTCTTTCCAACACCTTTCGGGGACGACACACATGGCCCGTGGAGACGTTCGGATCGCTGCCACCCTCGCGTGCGAGGAGTGCAAGCGCCGCAACTACCAGACGAACAAGAGCAAGCGCAACAACCCTGAGCGGCTGCAGCTTCGCAAGTACTGCCGGTGGTGCAAGCGGCACACCGCGCACCGCGAGACTCGCTAGGCGCGCGTCCAGGCGTCGACGATGGCTGGTCCCGAGCCTCTCAGCGAGCCCCAAGGGGCCTCATACGGCGAGGCGCCCGCCGCCGAGCAGCGGGTGTCTCAAGCCGCTAGGCTTGTCGGGTTCCTGCGCGGGTCCTGGAAGGAACTCCAGCGCGTCCACTGGCCCGATCGCCGTCAGGTGATGCAGGCCACGGGGGTCGTCCTCGGCTTCGTGCTGGTCGCCGGCATCTTCCTCGGCGTCGCTGATCTCGTCGCCTCAAAATTGATGAATCTGATCCTCTAGTAGGCAATAACGAAATGTTTCGCTGGTACGTCGTCAACACATACTCAGGCCACGAGAACAAGGTCAAGCACAACCTGGAGCACCGGGTCGTGTCGCTGGGCCAGCAGCGCTCCGTGCGCCAGATCGTCGTTCCGACCGAGTCGGTGTCCGAGATGAAGGACAACCAGAAGGTCACGGTCGAGCGCCGCACGATGCCCGGTTACGTGCTGGTCAACATGGAACTGAACGAGGATTCGTGGGCGCTCGTCAAGGGAACCCCGGGCGTCACCGGATTCGTCGGCGCCTCCAACGAGCCGGTGCCGCTGACCCAATCCGAGGTCGACCGCCTGCTCCATCAGGAGACGGCGGAGCGGCCCCGCAGCCGGGCCCAGTTCTCGATCGGCGAGTCGATCAAGGTCGTCTCCGGGCCGCTCTCGGACTTCTCGGGCGAGATCTCCGAGGTCAACGAGGACGGTCAGAAGCTGAAGGTGCTCGTGTCGATCTTCGGCCGTGAGACCCCGGTCGAGGTCGGGTTCGACCAGGTGAAGAAGCTGTAGTCAACGCAGGTCCGGTACCCCGGCCGCGCGCCGGTGCACTAGGAGAAATCAGTGATGCGGCACCGATCGGCGCCGTGTATTTCGCTCGAACTAGGAAGCGTCCGTAATGGCAAAGAAGGTCCTCACCCACATCAAGCTGCAGGCGGTTGGCGGACAGGCCAGCCCCGCGCCGCCGGTCGGCCCCGCCCTGGGTCAGCACGGCGTCAACATCATGGAGTTCGTCAAGGCGTTCAACGCCCAGACGGCCAACGACATGGGCACGGTGATCCCCGTCGTGATCACGGTCTACGAGGACCGTTCGTTCACGTTCATCACCAAGCAGCCGCCGGCCGCGATCCTGATCAAGCAGGCGCTCGGGCTCGAGCGCGGCTCGGCCGAGCCGCATCGCAACAAGGTGGCGAAGATCACCGAGGCGCAGCTTGAGGCGATCGCCGAGAAGAAGATGCAGGACATGAACGCGAACGACATCGAGGCGGCGAAGAAGATCATCGCGGGCACCGCCCGATCGATGGGCGTGGAGGTGGTCTGAGATGGCAAAGCACGGCAAGACCTACGCGGAGGCGCGCCAGCGCTATGACCGCGAGCGCGAGTACACGCCCGCTGAGGCGATCGCGCTCGTCAAGCAGCTCTCGCGCGTGAAGTTCAACGAGTCGGTCGAGGTGCACGTGCGCACCGGCCTGAACGTCCGCCACGCGGACGAGCAGCTGCGCGGCACGATCTCGCTCCCCAACGGCCTCGGCAAGGAGGTCCGCGTGGCCGTCTTCGCCCAGGGGGACAAGGCGCGCGAGGCGGAGGAGGCCGGTGCCGACGTGGTCGGCGCCGAGGACCTCGCCACCCGCATCCAGGAGGGCTTCGACGACTTTGACGTCGCCATCGCCACGCCGGACCTGATGCCGGTGGTCGGTCGTCTCGGACGCATCCTGGGCCCGTCGGGCAAGATGCCGAACCCGAAGGTGGGCACGGTGACGATGGACGTGGCCAGGGCCGTCGAGGAGTCGAAGGCGGGCAAGGTCGAATACCGCACCGACCGCAACGCGATCGTCCACATGGTGATCGGCAAGCGTGACTTCGAGGAGCGGGCGCTGCTCGAGAACTACCAGGCCGTGATCGAGGAGCTGATCCGGGCCAAGCCGTCGGCCGCGAAGGGCCGCTACATCCGTTCGGTCACCTTCGCCTCGACGATGGGTCCCGGCGTACGCGTCGACCCGTCCCGCACGCGGGACATCGTCGAGGAGCCGGTCGCCGCGTAACGGCGCCGATCCGACCAGGGCTTCGTTGGCCCGGCGCCCCCGTGGTGGCGCCGGGCTAACGTGTTTAAGCGGCCATGTCCGCCGCGTTCCGGAAGAGATCGAGCCTCGCCCTCGTCGCGCTCAGCGTCGCGCTGCTGAGCGCCTGCGGGTCCAGCGTCGCGAGTCGCCTGCCGGCGTCGCGCCACCTCCCCCCGATCCGCCACGTCTTCGTGATCATGCTCGAGAACGAGAGCTATGGCTCGAGCTTCGGCGACCCCGCCGCCGACCCGTACCTGGCGCGCACGCTCCGGCGCCGCGGGATCCTGCTCGAGAACTACTACGCGACCGGCCACGCCTCGGCCGACAACTACATCTCGATCGTCTCCGGGCAGCCCCCGAACATCGCCAACCAGGCCGACTGCCCCACCTTCGGAAACCTCGTCGACGCCCGGCTGCTCTCCAACGGCGTGGAGAGCGGCACCGGGTGCGTGTACCCGGCGAATGTTCTGACCATCGGCAACCAGCTCTCCGCCCGCCACCTGAGCTGGAAGGGATACATGCAGGACATGGGCAACGTGCCCAGTCGGGAGGCGGCGCTCTGCGGGCACCCGCCGATCAACCGCCCCGACGGCACCGAGGCCGCGGTCCCGGGCGACGGCTATGCCGCGCGCCATGACCCGTTCGTCTACTTCCACTCGGTGATCGACCACCCCGGGTACTGCGACGCACACGTCGTCCCCCTCGGCACGCCCTCCGGGAGGATGCCCGCCTCGGCACACGGCGCGACCGGGCTGGCCACGGACCTGCGCCGGGCGGCGAGCACCCCGGCCTTCTCCTTCATCACCCCGAACCTCTGCAACGACGGCCACGACGTTCCGTGCGCCAACCAGCCGGGCCACGGCTCGGCGGGGGCCGACATCGACGCCTTCCTGCGGACCTGGGTCCCGCTGATCACCCGCTCTCCCGCCTTCCGGCAGAGCGGGCTGCTCGAGATCACCTTCGACGAGGCCGAGGGCGACATGAGCGCCTGCTGCGGAGAGGCGCCCGGGCCGGGCGCCGCGCAGGCCGGGATCGGCGGCCCGGGAGGCGGACGGGTCGGCGCGCTCCTGATCTCACCGTTCATCCGCGGCGGCACAGTCGACCATCGGCCGTACAACCACTACTCGTCGCTGGCGAGCTGGGAGCGGCTGTTCGGCCTGCGGCGGCTCGCGGACGCGGCGACCGTGACCCACGTGTTCGGCGCCGACGTCTTCAACCGCCACCGAGCCTGAGTCGGGAGGGCTGGCCCGTCGGAGCCCGCCGATCGACTACACTGCCGCCAGCAAGAGACGACGCCCAAGACCTCCGGCCGCCTTCGCGCGTAAGTCCTGAGCAGGTGGAGCCTCGATCGGCACGGTGACCCTCCGGTTCGCCTGCTCTCGACGCCCGCCTGTGAACGCGGGCGTTCTTCGTAGAGAGCGAGAACATGAACCGAGAAGAAAAAGCCGCAGTGATCGATCAGATCGCCGACGAGCTCGGCAGCGCCGAGGCGGTCTTCGCGCTGGATTACCGTGGCATCACCGTCGCCCAGATCGGCGAGCTGCGGGAGAAGCTCCGTACCTCGGACACGAAGCTGCGGGTGGCCAAGAACTCGCTGTCCGAGCGTGCCGCCGACCAGGCCGGCATCGCTGAGATCAAGCCGATGCTCGTCGGACCGACGGCACTGGCCCTGGTCCAGGGTGACGCCGCCGCCGCGGCCAAGGTCCTGAGCGACACGGCCCGCGCCCTGCGCGGACCGCTCGCCTTCAAGGGCGGCCTGATGAGCGGCTCGCTGCTCAGCGCGGCCGACGTGGAGGCGATCGCCAAGCTGCCGTCGCGTGAGGTCCTCCAGGCCCAGCTGGTCGGCACGATCGCCGCTCCGCTGTCGGGTCTGGCCCGGACGCTCAACGCCCTCATCGCGGGCGTGGCGATCGCGCTCGGCCAGGTCCGCGACCAGGGGCTGGTGGGTGGCGAGGGCGCCTCCGCGTCCGCCGCCGCCCCCGCCGCGGACGACGCGGCCGCCCCGGAGGCCCCGGCCGCCGAGGCGCCGCCCGTGACCGAGGCGGGCGATGCCGCCGCCGGTGAGACTGAGGACGACGCCGCCGCGGCGGCGGAGTCCGAGACTGACGCCGCTGCGCAGGACGCCGCGGCATCCGACAACTGACACGTACCACCAGGAGAACCACGCATGCCTACCACCGAAGAATGGATTGAAGAGCTGAAGGGGATCTCGGTCCTCGAGCTGTCCGAGCGCATCAAGGCGCTCGAGGAGGCGTTCGGCGTCTCCGCCGCCGCCGTCGCCGCGGCCGCGCCGGCCGCCGCCGCTCCCGCGGCGGATGCCGCCGAGGAGGAGGGCTCGAGCACGGTCGACGTCATCCTCACCGCCGCGGGTGACAAGAAGATCCAGGTCATCAAGGTCGTCCGCGCCGCCACCGGCCTCGGGCTCAAGGAGGCCAAGGATCTCGTCGACAACGCCCCGAAGCCCGTCAAGGAGGGCATCGACAAGGACGAGGCCGACAAGCTCAAGGCCGAGCTCGAAGAGGCCGGCGCGAGCGTCGAGTACAAGTAACTCGGCTCGTCATCCTGACCGTGTGAGTGAGGGCGGCCCGTGGGCCGCCCTCACTCGCTTAAGCTGGCGTCATGGACTCCGCCTCAGCGCACGCCGCGGACGCCGCCCGGAGCGGCTAGATGGCCTCCCGCCCGATCCTCCAGTCGGATGTCCCGCTCGGCGCGGTGCCGGAGCGCCTGCGCAGCGCCGTCGCCCGCGCGATCGCCCCCTGGGGGTACACGTGGGCGGACGTCAGCTTCGCCGGCACGGCGCTGCTGCCGCCCGGCGAGCACACCCGCCTGGGCCCCGACTCCGGCGAGGTGTGGATCTTCGCCGTCACCGTCGGCACGCTGCACATCGGCGAGGAGCTCGAGTCCGCGGGCAGTCGCAGCGCCGGCGTCAGTCTCTCCGCCTTCTCGGGCGGCGTCATCCCGGTGACTCCGTTCCAGGCCCGGGTGTTCGAATACCTCGGCGGCGGTGGTGGCCGGTCGCCGGACCCGCCGCCCAAGCCCGGAGAGCGGTCAGTCCGCGGCCTCGAGCACCCGGCGCGGCCGGCGTGAGGAGGTGCCGCCCGGCGCCATCAGATAGGCACCGGCGGCGAGCAACCAGGCGACGCCGAGCAGATAGCCGCCGATGACGTCGCTCAGGAGGTGCTGCCCGCCGACGACACGAGCGGGGCCGGCGCCGGCGATCGCCACGATGAGCACGACCGTCGCCCATCGGTGTCCGCGCCGCCAGGCCACGAGCGCGAGGTACCCGCCGGTGGCGGTGGCGAAGGTCACGACACCGCTCGGGAAGTTCGTGCCGACGTGGTGGGGGAGGGTCCTCCAGAACGGCGTGGGGCCGCAGATGATCTTGATCGTGCCGCAGCAGACCGATGCCGCGAGCGTGACCACCAGGCCGGTCAGTGCGCGCGCATCGCCGGTGAGGCGGGCCAGGGAGGGCGGGAGGGAGACGAGCTCGGCCAGGGCCCGTCGCTCGCCGCCGCGCCACAGCCACCAGGCGATCACCAGCACCTCCCCGATGGCGACGAGCGGACGCCCGACCTGCTGGTAGAGCCGGGTGATGTCCCACACGGGCCACCACTTCTGAGACGCCCCCAGGCGCGCCGCCCAGGCGTCGCCGGGAAGGGTGTGCGAGGCGAGCAGCCAACGTTCGCCCACCACGAGGGCGAGCAGCACGGCCGTGCCGACGAGCGGCCGGTACGACATCGCGGAGCGGGAGGTGGTGGCGGCCGGCTCGCGGGCCGGCGAGAGCGTGTCCAGCACGGGCGGGCACCTTACCGGGTGGACCGAGCCGAGACGCCGCTCGATGCCGACTCGGGCCGGTCCCGGACCGGCCCGGATCGCCGGCCCGGGCCGGTCTCCGCCCTCGCACTCGCCCGCGCGGGCTAAAACTTCCTGAAAACTGGGTAGTGCCGGGGAAATCGAGACCCCTCTGCGACTAGGATCTGATCATGGTTCGTGAACCACGCCCGCGCCACTTCGTCTCCCGCGCCGTGCTCCTGCTCGTGCGCCCCGTGTTTCGCTACAGCGCATCCCGTGACGCGTATGTGCTGCGCCTGATCGGCAACACCCGCGGACCCGTGCTGCGCCGCGAGCGCCGTCGCGAGCAGCGGGAGTTCCGCGGCGTCGAGCGCCGCCGGCTCGCGCTCGGCTAGCCGTCCGCACCGGTCGGCTCGCGCTTGCGAGGGCGAGCGCGACCTCCTACACTCTCACGGTCGGCCGATAGCCGTAGCCGTCCATCCTCCGGCGCCGCGCCACATACGCGGCGGCCGCGGACGGGGTCCGTGAGCGCCGACAGCCCTGTCAGGGGGCGTTGCTTTCCTGTGCTATCTTTGCTAGTCCGCGCGCGATGGGCCCCGTCGGCTCCCAGCGCGCTCTCTCCCGTCTTCCCCATCGGCCCGAGGAGTCGCCGTCTTGGCAACCGCTGAAGCCCCCCGGACGCGCCGGAGTTTCGCGCGTCTGAACCAGGTTCTCGAAGTCCCCAACCTCATCGACATTCAACGCCGCTCCTTCGAGTGGCTGACCGACCCCGAGCACGGGGGGCTGCGCGAGACGATCGACGACGTCTCGCCGATCGAGGACTACACCGGCAACCTCGCCGTTCAGTTCGGCGAGTTCCAGTTCGAGGCGCCGATCGCCAGCATCGAGCAGTGCCGCGAGAAGGATCTCACCTACGCCCGGCCGCTCACCGTCACCGTCGCCTTCATCAACCGGGAGACCGGCGAGATCCGCGAGCAGTCCGTCTTCATGGGCGACTTCCCATGGATGACCGAGCGGGGCACCTTCATCATCAACGGAACCGAGCGCGTCGTGGTGACCCAGCTCGTCCGCTCGCCGGGTGCCTACGTGATGGAGCCGAAGGACCGCGAGAAGCAGGTCTTCATCGCGAACCTGATGCCCGCACGTGGCTCGTGGCTCGAGCTCGAGATCGACAAGAAGGGCCGCGTCTACGTCCGGATCGACCGCAAGCGCAAGCTGCCGGTCACCGTCCTGCTGCGCGCGATGGGGTACGCGACGGACGAGGAGATCCTCAACCTGTTCGACAACTCCCTCTACATCCGTCTCACGCTCGAGGCCGACACCGAGGTGACGCGGACGGAGGAGGGCGCGCTGATCGAGCTGTTCAAGAAGCAGCGCCCGGGTGAGCCGCCGTCGATCGACGCCGCGCGCTCGCTGCTCAACCAGCTGTTCTTCGATCCCAAGCGCTACGACCTGACCCGCGTCGGCCGCTACAAGCTGAACTCGCGCCTCGGTCTCGACATCGACCTCGACACACGGACCCTGACCCACGACGACATCGTCGCCCTCGTCAAGGAGCTCGTGTCGCTGCCGAAGCTCCTCGGCATGTCCGAGACCCCGGAGAACGAGGTCAAGGACTACGCCGCCGAGGCCGCCGACCTGCCGCGCGATCCGATCAACGATCACCTCGACGAGTACGAGCACTTCGGCAACCGCCGGCTGCGCACGGTCGGCGAGCTGATCCAGGAGGCGTTCCGGATCGGCCTGTACCGGATGGAGCGCGTCGTCCGTGAGCGCCTCACCACCGAGGACGCGGACACGATCACGCCCCAGACGATCGTCAACATCCGGCCGGTCGTGGCCGCGCTCAAGGAGTTCTTCGGCAGCTCCCAGCTCAGCCAGTTCATGGACCAGACCAACTCGCTGTCCGGTCTGACCCATCGCCGTCGCCTCTCGGCGCTCGGCGCCGGCGGCCTGACGCGCGAGCGCGCGCCGATCGAGGTTCGCGACGTGCACCCGACCCACTACGGCCGCATGTGCCCGATCGAGACCCCCGAGGGTCCGAACATCGGCCTGATCGGCTCGCTCTCCGCCTACGCGGAGATCTCCGAGCACGGGTTCGTCACGAGCCCGTACCTGGTCGTCAAGGACGGCACCGTCACCGACGAGGTCATCCACATCGACGCCACCCAGGAGGAGGACCTGAAGATCGCCCAGGCGAACACCCCGGTCGACGCCAACGGCAGGCTGCAGGGCGAGGAGATCCTCTGCCGCACGCAGGCCGGCCAGTACGTCACCGTCGCCCCGGACGAGGTGGACCTGATCGACGTCTCGCCCCAGCAGGTCTGGTCGGTCGCGACGGCGATGATCCCGTTCCTCGAGCACGACGACGCCAACCGGGCCCTGATGGGTTCGAACATGCAGCGCCAGGCGGTGCCGCTGCTCATCCCGGACGCTCCGCTCGTCGGCACCGGGATGGAGTACCGGGCCGCGGTCGACACCGGTGACGTCGTGCTCGCGCGCGGCGCCGGGGTCGTCTCCTACGTCGACGCCGAGAAGATCGTCGTCGACCGCAAGGACGGCGGCCAGGACGAGTACGAGCTGCACAAGTTCATGCGCTCCAACCAGGCCACGCTGATCCACCAGAAGCCGATCATCACGGTCGGCACCGAGGTCGTCGAGGGCACCGTCCTCGCCGACGGCTCGGCGAGCGATCAGGGCGAGATGGCGCTCGGCAAGAACCTGCTGGTCGCCTTCATGTCCTGGGAGGGCTACAACTTCGAGGACGCGATCATCCTCTCCAAGCGCCTCGTGCAGGATGACGAGCTCACCTCGATCCACATCGAGGAGTACGAGATCGACGCGCGGACGACGAAGCTCGGCGACGAGGAGATCACCCGTGACATCCCCAACCGCTCCGAGGAGAGCCTGCGCAACCTCGACGACCGCGGCATCGTCCGCATCGGCGCCGAGGTGCAGTCGGGCGACCTGCTCGTCGGCAAGGTGACGCCGAAGGGCGAGACCGAGCTGACCGCCGAGGAGAAGCTGATCCGCGCGATCTTCAAGGAGAAGGCGCGCGAGGTCCGCGACACCAGCCTGAAGGTTCCGCACGGTGAGGGTGGCGTCGTCATCGACGTCAAGACCTTCAGCCGCGACGACGGCGACGACCTGCCGCCCGGCGTCAACGACCTCGTGCGCGTGTTCGTGGCCAAGAAGCGCAAGATCTCCGAGGGCGACAAGCTCGCGGGCCGTCACGGCAACAAGGGCGTGATCTCGAAGATCGTCGACATCCAGGACATGCCGTTCCTCGAGGACGGGACGCCGGTCGACGTGATCCTCAACCCGCTCGGCGTGCCGAGCCGGATGAACCTGGGTCAGATCCTCGAGACGCACCTCGGCTGGGTGGCGCTGAACGGCTGGTACGACGGCGACAACGAGCGCGGCAAGCAGGCCACGCGCCGCGCGGTGGCTCCCAACAGCGTCGACGGTGCCAAGCCGAAGGTCTATGTCTCCACGCCGGTGTTCGACGGCGCGGCCGTCGAGGACGTCGACCGGGCGCTCGTCGAGTGGCAGAAGGAGCACGTCGCCGGTGGCGGCCGCGTCCGCATGGACGTCGATGTGAGCCGTCGCGTCGGCGAGCAGGCCTCCGGGAAGGTGCAGCTCTTCAACGGCCGCACCGGTCAGCCCTTCGCCCAGCCGGTCACGGTGGGATGCATGTACATCCTGAAGCTCCACCACCTCGTCGACGACAAGATCCACGCTCGCTCGACCGGCCCCTACAGCCTCGTCACCCAGCAGCCGCTCGGCGGCAAGGCGCAGTTCGGCGGCCAGCGCTTCGGCGAGATGGAGGTGTGGGCGCTCGAGGCCTACGGCGCGGCCTACACGCTGCAGGAGATGCTCACCATCAAGTCCGACGACACCGTCGGGCGCGTCAAGGCCTACGAGGCGATCGTCAAGGGCGAGAACATCGCCGAGCCGTCGATCCCAGAGTCGTTCAAGGTGCTGCTCAAGGAGATGCAGTCGCTGGCGCTCGACGTCAACGTCGTCTCCGAGGAGGGCGAGCGCGCCGAGATGCGAGAGGAGGACGACGACCTGCTGCGCGCCGCGGAGGAGCTCGGCATCGACCTCAGCGGCGTGCGCGTCACCGACGGCGCGGCGGCCGACGAGAGCACCGAGCACGAGGGCGAG